>NZ_CP101988.1:3300000-3571554 GCF_024508335.1 Cellulomonas chengniuliangii
CCGCGAGGTCCGCACGGAGCCCACCGTCATCCAGACTCCGGTCACGCAGACCACCGGCATCAAGCTGGCGGACCCGCGTCCGCTGGTGGTGCCCATCCTGCGCGCCGGCCTGGGGATGCTCGAGGGGATGACCCGCCTGCTGCCCACGGCCGAGGTCGGCTTCCTGGGCATGCAGCGCGACGAGGAGACCCTCGAGGCGATCACCTACGCGAACCGCCTCCCGGACGACCTGGCGGGCCGCCAGTGCTTCCTGCTGGACCCGATGCTGGCCACGGGCGCCACGCTCGTCGCCGCGATCGACTTCCTGTTCGCCCGCGGGGCCCGCGACGTGACGGCCGTGTGCCTGCTGGCCGCGCCCGAGGGCCTGAAGGTCCTCGAGGACGCCGTCGGCGACCGGGGCGACGTCAAGGTGGTCGTCGCGTCGGTGGACGAGCGGCTCAACGAGAACGCGTACATCGTCCCGGGCCTGGGCGACGCGGGCGACCGCCTGTACGGCGTCGTCTGACCTGTCCGACGCCAGCCCGGCCACCCGGACCGCGCCCCGGGCTGCCCGGTGAGCCTCACCAGCCAGTTTTCTCACGCAGTTCTCACACGGTGAGATCTCGGGCATTCCCCCTTGGGCATCTCGGCATCTCCTGACACGATCAAGTCGTGTACCCCGCGCTGCCCACCCTCGTCGCCGACTCGGCGCACGATCCGGCGCGCCTGTGCTCCCCATGCTGTCGGTCCTGACGCGCGTCAGCCCATCGACCACATGCCCATCCCGTCCGGGGTGGGATCGCACACCGGAGGCCTGCATGACCCTCCCCGCCAAGAAGAGCCTGCCTGAGCCGCGTCCCCGTGCCGGGTTCGTGCTCTACGTCGGGCTGCGGGACCACGACGACACCACCGAGCCCCACGACCCGCCGCTCGACGACGTCCACTCCGCCCGCGCCGACCTCGGCGTGGCCGAGCTGACCGAGATCGCCGAGACTCTGCGCGACCTCGCCCGCGAGATCCTGCCGACCGCGGAGACGTTCACCGCGCTGTCGCTCGTGCCGGGCGGCGGCGAAGGCCCGGACGACGTCCAGGGCCTGCGGGAGCGGCTCTCCCATCTGCGCCTCCTCGAGGCGCCATCGACTGTCCTCGGCGGCTCGGGGGACGCCCGCTGAGGACACGCGCTGCCGGGCCCACGACTGGTCTGGGGGGACCCACGTCGGCCCGGCAGCGCACCCACCCGCCTCGCACGCGGCGGCTACCCGCCCGCGCGGAGAGGACGTATCGGACCTAGCGTGGGGCCCATGCGCATCGTCATCGCCGGAGGCCACGGCCAGATCGCCCGTCGTCTGACTCGCCTGCTGGTGGCACGCGGGGACACGCCCATAGCGATCGTGCGCAACCCCGAGCACATCCCCGACGTCCGGAGCGACGGCGCGGGCGCGGTGCTGATCGACCTCGAGAAGGTCGACCCCGGCGCGTTGCCCGGCGCCCTGTCCGGCGCCGACGCGGTGGTGTTCGCCGCAGGGGCCGGCCCGGGCAGCGGCGCCGCCCGCAAGGACACCGTCGATCGGGCGGCTGCCGCGGCACTGGCCGACGCCGCCTCCCACGCGGGCGTCCACCGCTACATCCTGGTGTCGTCGATGGGCGCGGGCGAGGAGCCACCCGAGGACGCGTCGGAGGCGTTCGCCGCGTACCTGCGCGCCAAGACGGCCAGCGAGCGCTACCTGGCCGGTCACGAGCTGGACTGGACGATCCTGCGGCCCGGCCGCCTGACCGATGAGCCCGGCACCGGCCGGGTCCGCCTGGACACCGAGGCGCCTCCCGGGTCGGTGCCACGGGACGACGTGGCCGCGGTGATCGCCGCGCTGCTGCACGAGCCGCTCTCCTCGGGCCTGACCCTCGAGCTGGTCTCCGGCGACGTCCCCATCGAGGCCGCGGTCGCCGCGGTGACCGAGCTCGAAGACTGACGCCACCCCGCAGGGCCGCATGGGAGCGACGATGACCGACCACGCCGTGGCGATAGCCGGCGGCGGCCCGACGGGACTCATGCTGGCTGCCGAGCTGGCCATCGCCGGGGTCGACGCCGTCGTCGTCGAGCGGTGCGCCACCCAGCAGGTCGACGGCTCCCGCGCCGGTGGGCTGCACTCCCGCACCCTCGAGGTGCTCGACCAGCGCGGCGTCGTCGACAGGTTCCTCGCGGCGGGGCAGCCGATGCAGATCCAGGGCTTCGCCGGGATCCCGCTGGACATCAGCGACTTCCCCACCCGGCACCCCTACGGGCTCGCGCTCTGGCAGGGGCACATCGAGCGGCTCCTCGCGGAGTGGGTCGCCGAGCTGGGCGTCCCCGTGATCCGGGAGACCGAGGTGACCGGCTTCGCGCAGGACGACGACGGCGTCGACGTGCGCCTCTCCGACGGCCGCTCGATCCGCGCGCAGTTCCTGGTGGGCTGCGACGGCGGGCGCAGCACGGTGCGGAGGGCCGCGGGCATCGAGTTCCCCGGGTCGGACGCCACGACGAGCTGGCTGATCGCCGAGGTGGACATGACGGAGCATCCGCAGATCGGGATGCGCCGTGAGGGCGGCGGCATCGGGCCGGTCGATCGCGAGCGGGGCGGCGGGCCGTACCGGGTGGTGCTCAAGGAGCAGCACATCGGCCAGCCCGGCGAGCCCACGCTGCAGCAGGTCAGCGAGGCGCTCGTCCTCGCCTACGGGACTGACTACGGGGTGCGCAGCCCCACCTGGATCTCCCGGTTCACCGACGCGACCCGGCAGGCGGCGTCCTACCGTGCGGGCCGCGTGCTGCTCGCGGGCGACGCCGCCCACGTGCACCCGCCGCAGGGCGGCCAAGGGCTCAACACCGGCGTGCAGGACGCGGTGAACCTCGGCTGGAAGCTGGCCCAGGTCGTCGAGAACGCCTCGCCCGACGCCCTCCTGGACAGCTACCGCGCGGAGCGGCACCCGGTGGCGGCGCAGGTGCTGCGGCACACCATGGCGCAGGTCGCGCTGAGCACCCCGGATGACCGCCACGACGCCCTGCGCGGCGTCCTCATCGACCTGCTGGGGCTCGACCAGGCGCGCCGACGCCTGGCCGGGAGCCTCTCCGGCCTGGACATCCACTACGACCTCGATGGAACGCACCCGGTGGTCGGGCGGCGCATGCCTGATCTCGACCTCGACGGCCCCGACGGCCCCACCCACGTCTTCGAGCTGCTGCACGACGCACGCCCGATCCTGCTCGTCCTCGCAGAGCCCGGTGGGCCCGTACCGCCCCCGTCGGCTGATCGCGTGCGCCTGGTCGAGGCCAGGCGCCAGGGCGGCTGGGAGCTGCCGGTGCTGGGCGAGGTCACCGCTCCCCCGGCCGTTCTGATCCGGCCTGACGGGCATGTCGCCTGGGCTGGGGACCCCACCGACCCGGCGCTGCCCCGGACGATCGAGGCCTGGTTCGGCGTCAGTCCCGGGTCTGCACCGTGATGACGCCGAGCAGGTAACGGTCGCCTGTGGCGACCGCGGTCAGGGTGCTGACCGGCTGGCGCAGCGGCGCCTCCTGGAAGGGCTTGGCGTCCACGCCCAGCGAGTTGGCGCCGCTCCATCCGACGGCGGTCGAGTCGAACGCGTTCGCGGACGAACCGGTCGCGGCGAGCGCCGAGCCCGTCCAGCGCCACGGGGTCAGGGCCGAGCCGTCGAGCAGCAGCGAGTCGCCGCTCGAACTCCGGTCGCCCTCCCAGCCGACGACGCCGATCTGCGCTCGGGACCCGTCAGCGGCGAAGGCGAACGCTGGCGCGGACTGGCCCAACCCGCTGGCCCAGGCGCCGCCGTCGTACACGGCGACGGCTCCGGCGCCCGGCTCGGCGTAGACCACCACGAGCGCCCACCCGGCGTAGTAGGTCGGGGTCAGGTCGAGCCGGGTCGACGCGACGGCGATGTCGGCGACGGACCACACCCCGGGGCCGCCCGCGCGCACCTGCTCGGTCACGTCGGCGAACGACTGGTAGTAGGCCCGGCGCGCGTCGTCCTGGACCTCGGCGAGCACCTCGCCGGTGAGGGCGCTGTACGCCACCTCCCCCGGCCCGCGCAGGCGGACGGTCGCGCGGTCGCCGGTGAGCTGGTCGAAGCGGGCGTGGTTCGCCGACCAGTAGAGGCCCGCGAAGGCGATCTCCCGATCGGCGGGGACCTCGAGCCGGGCGCTGGAGGAGACGTGCCGCCCTCCGGCCGCGTTGAGCGGGACCATGAGGAAGTCGTTGTTGTCGAGTGCCGACCCGGCGCCGGCCACGGCGTTCTGGCACGCGCCGGGCAAGGTCACGCCGGTGCCGGGCACGCCCAGGCAGCTGAGCAGCGGCGCGCCGACCTGGGTGACCGACCACCCGCCCGCTTGGCTGAACCGTGGCGCGAAGCCGCCCCACCCGGCGGCGGCGGCCGCCCGCTCCACAACCTCGGCGCCGGTTCCGCCGGTCAGCCGCACTGTGACGTCGTCCGAGCCCGCGGCGACGGCCCGCACGCCCACCGCCACGGATGCCGTCGCGCCGGGCTCCACCGTCCCGAGGGCGCACCGCACCGTTCCGGCCTCTCCCACCACGCACGACGCCCCGCCGAGATCCGACGTGAGGTTCGCGGCCAGGTGGCGCGGGAGGACGAACTCGGCGACCGCCCCCTGCGCGGGGTGGTTCCCGGAGTTGGCCACCGTGGCCTCCACCCGACCGCCGCCGCCATCGAGCAGACGCGCCACCGGGGCCGAGGCGAAGGCCAGCCGCGACGCCCGGGCCACGACGCCGATGTCCACCTGTCCGGCGCGTGCCCCCGCCGCCGACGCCGTCACGTGGAAGGCGCCGATCGGGCCAGGGACGACGCCCGTCGCCGCCCGCACGTGCAGCATCAGCGGCGCCACCGCCCCGGCGTCGAGGTCGCGAACGCACAGCACCGCACCCGAGGGCTCCGACTCGCACGACCAGCCCGGCCCGGACGCGCCGGGCGACGCCGCCCACTCGACACCGGTCGGCGGCGCGACCCGCACCGCCGCGCCCCGCACGGGGACGTCCCCGCCGTTGGCGACGGTCACCCGCACCTGCTGCCGCTGCCCCTCCACGAGGTCGACCGACGAGGCCGCCGCCACGTCCAACCGCGCCTGGCGGTGCACCAGCACCGGCGCCTGCAGCCGCAGGGGCGCGAGCCCGTCACCGGTGACCTGGATCGAGACGACTGCCTCAGCGCCGCCCAGCGCCGAGTCGTCCACCACCACCTGCAGCGTGAGGATCGCCGTGGAACCCGGCTCCAACCGGTCGAGCGCGCACGTCGCGACGCCGCCGCCGGCGGTCCCGGCGCAGACCCACCCGCTCGCGCCGCCCACGGCGAGACGGGCACCCACCGCGGACGGGGAGGCCAGCGCCATGCGGAGCGGTGACGCGACGATCCGCGTCGTGGTGGACGCGAGGACCGCACCCGGCGGGAGGGTGATCTCGGCCCGGAGGCCGGTGGCGGTCGCCCCACCCGAGTTCTCGATGTTGATGCTGAGGCCCTGCTCGGCGCCGTCCGCGACCAGCACCACGGGACCCGAGGCCGGGACGGTGATCTGGGCTGGCGTCGGGCTGACCGGCGGCTCGGTCGGCTGACCGGGCGCCGGCGACGGGCCCGGCGCAGGGGATGGCGCCGGCGACGCTCCAGAATCCGGCTCCGCGGCAGGCGGCGCGGCGGCGGATCCCGGCTCCGCGGCGGGTCCCGCGTCGCCCTCGGGCTCGGCTGCGCCTCCGACGGCAACCGTAGTCACCGGAGGGCGCCTCGAATCCGTGCTCACGCCCGGGTCCACGGACTCGGGGCCCGCGTCGGCAGCGGGCACGTCCGGGGAGGCGAACGGGCTCGGCAGGTCGGTGGGCGAGACGGGCCGGGCAGTGGTCGTGTCGCTCGTCGTGGGCGCAGGAGCGGACGTGACCACCGCGTCCGAGGCGGAGGCGTCCGGATCTTGCGAGAAGACGCCGAGCGCCCCGGCGGTGGCCACGGCAGCAACGACCACGATCGACGCCGCGGCCAGCCCGATGACGGCCAGCGGCAAGGAGGCCAGCGCGGCGCCGATCCCGGCGACCCCGCCCACTGCGGCGGCGCCCCCCGCCGCCGCGCCCGCTGCTACTCCACCCGCTGCCGCACCGCTCGCGCTCGCACCTCCAACGGCCCCCGCACCGGTCGCCGAAGTGCCGGTCGCCGCAGTGCCGGTCGCCGCAGTGCCGGTCGCGGCGGTGCCAGACGCCGTGGTGCCAGACGCCGTGGTGCCAGCTGCGGCCGCCGTGCCGGCCGCCGTGGTTGCCGTCGCGGTGGTCCCGGCCGCGATGGCTGCCCCACCCCCGCCGCCCAACGCCGCGACGCCAGCGGCGAGGCCACCGCTGACCGGCAACGGGTGCGCGAGGACGCCGAGCCCGACGGCGCCGAGCACCAGCGGCGCGATGACCGCCCGCATCCCGTGGTTGACGTCGCCAAGCTCGAGCAGCAACGCACGGCAGTCGCCGCATCCTTCGAGATGGCCGTCGACCTGCGTGGTGTCCCGGGCGGCGAGGCCGCCGCGGACGTATGCCCCGAGCTTGCCGGCCACCTCACGGCACCCGGAAGCCAACGGCTCTTGCAGGTGCTGCTGGAGGTAGGCCTGCCGCAACCCCTCGCGGGCCCGGTAGGCGAGCGCGGCGACCCCGTTCGCGGACAGGCCGAGCAGCGGACCGATCTTCGCCGGGCTGAGCGACTCGACCTCGGTGTACCAGAGCACGGCCTGCCAGCGCTCGGGCAGCGTGCTGTAGGCCTGGGCGACGACTCCGCGCTCGAAGTCGGCCATGGCAGGGGCCTCGGTGGACTCCTCGGCGCCGAGGACAGACTCGAGGACGCGGACGTCGTCGGTGGCCTCGGTGCGACGGCCCGCCTGGACGCGTTGCATGCCGAGGCGCCGTGCGGCGGTGAACACGTACGCGCGGAAGGCCACGTCAGGACCGCCACCCTCTTTGAGGATCGCGAAGACCTTGGCGAACGTCTCGGCGACGACATCCTCCGCGTCGGCGGCGGAGTTCGTGTACTGGCGGGCCACGGCCCAGGTGGCCCCGGCGTGCCGCTCGTAGAGCTGGCCGAACGCCTCGGCGTCTCCGGCGCGGGCAGCGGTGATGAGCTCGGCATCACCGAGGGGTGAATCCTCGGGTCGCGTCCCACCCATTGCCCGCCGAACCTCCTCGATCACCCGGGCGGAGGACCGCCGTGGGCATCGTCGCCCTGCCTGCACCGTCGGCGGTGCGCCATGTGGGGCTCAGCCTTGCACAGTTGGACGTATCGGTGCGAAAACGACTGAAAATTGGCGCCGGGTTCCGCGTCATGATTCGGGGAGAGCGCCGTCTCACCAGGCATGACGCCCAACGAGCCGCGCGGCGCCCCTGCCGCGGGCGCGCCCCTGAGGGAGCGCTGGCGCGAGCGGAGCGTCGCCTCGACCTGGCGGCGGGCGTCCGACTGGCGCCATCCGGCCGTGGACGGACTCGTCGCGGCGGTGCTCGCGGGCGAGGACGGCGAGGCTGCGGCCGTGCGCCTCGGCGCCGCCCGATGCGCGGCCGGGGTGGGCATCGCGGAGGCCATCGACGATCTGGCCGCGTTCTACCAGTGCGTCGACGGTGGTCCGCCACCGACGCCGATGCTGCGGGCACTATGCGAGGGCTGGACGGACGAGCAGACCTCCGGCATCGCCTTGGGGTCGTGCCTCGACCCGTCCTCAGGCCTGCCGACACGCGACTACCTGGCCACCCGGCTCGTCGAGACGTACGCCGTGAGCCGCCGCGCCGGGGTCTCCCCGACGCAGTCCCACCGCCTGCTGGTGCTGGACGCGGCGACACCCTCGGCCACCCCGTGGTCACGGCTCGCCCGATCAGCCACGGTCGGGGCCGCCCTGCGCGACCAGTTCGGCGACGTCCACCCCATGGCGAGCCTGGGCGGCGACGTGTTCGTGGTGCTCGTGGACGAGATGGAGCTGGACGAGCAGCCGTCTGACGATCCCGACGGCCCGACTGCCCTCGACCGGGTGGTCACCCGCACCCTCGCCCATGTCGCGCGGCACGCGTTACAGCTCGACGTCCCCCAGCTCGTGCGCCATCCGCCGCGCGTGCGCCTCGTAGGATTGCCAGCTGTGTATGAGGACGCCGAGCGGCTGCTGGTCGACCTCACGCGCTGAGCCGTTCCTTCGCGCGCGCTCCCCGCAGCGCTTGACCGAATGTTGTACGTCACATCACCATGTCTGGCGGTCTGACGGTGCAGGTCAAAAGTTCATGCGGGATCCACTGACCTCGAGAGCGGTCATTCTGTACAGTGCAAAGGCTCTGCACGGGACAATTTGCCGAGACACGTCTACCGTCGATGTATGTGCTCCGCCGGAATCGCTCCCGACGCCGCCCCACATGCTCCGGCCGTCCCGGGTCCCGTGCTCGCCGCAGGGCGTGACGCGGACGTCTTCGCCCTCGACGAGGAGCGGGTGCTGCGGCGCTACCGCTCCGGCCGCTCCGCCCTCGGCGAGGTGCGGCTGATGGCCCACGCCCGCTCCCACGGCTTCCCCGCCCCCGAGGTCTTCAGCGCCCAAGGCCCCGACCTGGAGATGGAGCGGCTGCACGGCCCCACCCTGCTGCAGGCCATGGCCGCGGACGAGGTGTCGATCGCTGACGGGGCCGCCGTCCTCGCCGACCTGCACACCCGCCTGCACACCGTGCCGCTGCCCGAGGTGGCGGGAGACGGCTCCGCGCAGTCCGGGGCGCCGCTGGCCAGTCGGCTCGACCAGTGCCTCGTCCACCTGGACCTGCACCCGGCCAACATCATCCTCACCGAGCCGCACGGCCCCGCGCTGGTCGACTGGGCCAACGCCACGATCGGCCCGGCAGGCCTCGACGTCGCCATGACGTCCGTGATCATCGCCGAGGTCGCCGTCGACGCTGGCGGCGCCTACTCACGGGCCGCCCGCGCCCTGCTGGTCGCCTTCCTCGCTCTCGCCGGTGTGGACCCGCGCCCCCATCTCGACGTCGCGGCCCAGCGGCGCGCCCACGACACCACCCTGGTGCCCGGCGAGCGCGAGCTCGTCCCGCTGGCCCAGGAGTTGGTCCGGCACTACGCCGACATCGCCTTCGACTCGCCCGCGAGCGACGCCCGCGCCTGACCCGGACGCCGGCGCGGTCTCACGCGTCAGGCGGCTCGGCGGCTCCGGGAGCGGCGGGTCCGTGTTCGGCGCGTCCGCTCTCGACGTCGGGCCGTGCGCGCTCGGGCGCCGGCCCGAGCACGGTAGAGACCTACCGCTCGGCGCGCCGCCGGGGCGCGAACGTCTCGCCGCGGTCGGGCTCATGCAGCGCGCACACCAGGGACGCGCACCACGCCGGGTGCTCGACCAGCACACCGTGCGAGGCATGGGGAACGACCGCGAGCTCGCCCCGCGGCAGTGCCCGGTACAGCGCGATCGCGTGCTCGAGCCGCACCTCGTCGTCGTCGCCGACGATGACCAGCGCCGGGCAGGCCACAGCCGCGACGTCCTCCTCGGTGAGCGTCAGCTCGCTGCGGCGCATCTGCGCGTTCTTGGCCACGATCACCGGGTAGTGCTCCGGCCCATCGGGCGAGACCTCGGCGTAGGCGTCAGCCATGGGCGCGACGACCGCCTCCGCCTCCTCCAGCACCCCGGGTTCCCACCCGTCCCGGTGGAAGACCCCAGCGACCAGCACGACATCCCGGACCAGGTCCGGGCGTCGGCGAGCGACCTCCAGCGCGACCACGGCGCCGTCGCTGTACCCGAGCAGGTGCACCGGCGCCCCGACTTGCGCGTCGATGAGGTCGGCCGTGTCGTCGGCCATCGCGGCGTAGGTCAGCGGGCCGTCGACGTCCGGGGTGCGCCCGTGACCGCGCCGGTCCGGCATGAGCACCCGGTAGCGGTGCCCCAGGTGCGGGAGCAGCGACTCGAAGACCCGCGAGTCGGCGCCACCGGGGTGCAGCAGCACCAGCGGCTCGGGCCCATCGCCGTGCCCGGCGAACCACTGGCGGACGGGCGGGGTCATCGGGCCAGTATGCGCAGGGCCCGGCCTCGCCCGCCGGGCGGAGTGCTGCCGCGGATGCGGACCGCCAGAGGCCTCCCCCTGGGCGCGCCCGCATCCACGACCTCGCCAACGGCGCGGCTACTCGACGCGGCGCAGGACCATGCCGCCGTGATGCAGAACGCCCTGGATGAAGTCGCCGTCCGCGGTGAACCCCGTGTCGTCCACGTAGTCGATGTGATCGCCGGTGACGGTGTACCTGCCGGTGTACGCGGACTCCCGCGTCCCGCGAGCCTCGACGTATCGCCCGCCGGGGAGCAACTCGTGGCGGACGCGCCCGTCAGCGGTGTGCCACATGCCGACATAGGGGTGAGAGGTGGTCTCGGGCATGTCAGTTCTCCTTCGTGGTCGTCGGGCTCAGCGGCGCTCGAGCGTGTAGGGCCCGTGGTGGAGGACACCGTCGATGAACTCGCCGAACGCCCAGAAGCCCAGGTCGTCGAGGTAGTCGATGCGCTCGCCATCGATCCAGAAGGAACCCTGGAACGCGTGCGGGCGGCCGCCACGGGTCTCGTCGTAGCGTCCATCCGCCGTGAGCTCCTGGTGAAGGAAGTCAGACGTGTCGATCCACATCCCCAGGTAAGGGCTGGTGGAAGCGGCGACCTCACCCGCACGCGTGGAGTCCGGCCGTTCGGGGGCGTTCGCGGTCCGCTCCCCGTTCCAGAGCACGACCTTGCCGTCGACGACGATCGCCGCCACGGACTCAGGCCGCGTCAGCACGGTCATGATGGCGCTCGCGGCGTCGGTCGCCAGCGCGGCGTCCACGATCGCGAAGCTCCCCGTGTTCCCCGGCCAGAGGGTCCCGACATCCGAGGCCCGGCTGGCATTGAGGCCGAGCGCGGCACGGGCATCGATCACCACGGGCACGATGACCATGCCCGCGCAGTCGATCACGAGGGCGTTGTCGTCGCCCGCGGCTGTCACGATGCCCGGGCCGGTGCCGACGATGAACCCCTCGCCGAGGAGGATGTCAGCATCCTCCATCTCTCCGACCAGCGAGTCGAACACGTGGACCTGGGCGCCGACGAACAGCAACGGCTGCGCGTAGGCGGCCTGGTTGTCGATGATGCGTGCCAGCAGCTCGGGTGTGAATGCGTTGTTCATGCTTCCTCCTCGATCCCCTCGGTGGAGATCCTGACCACGAGCCTGCGGGGCCGCGTTCGGAGCAAACAGACCGTGACGCACCGAGGGTGGGCGCACCCCGGCTGCACGGTGGGGAACGCGCGGGGACAGCCTGGGTGTGCCACGCCCTGTCACCGACGCTCCCGAGCGGGCAGGCTGTCTGCATGGCGACCAATGACCTCGGGCTCTTCCTCACCGCGCGCCGCGCGGCCCTCAGCCCCGACGCCGCCGGAGTCCGCTGGAGCGGGGTGCGTCGCGTGCCCGGCCTCCGCCGCGAAGAGGTGGCGATGCTGGCCGGCGTCAGCGTCGACTACTACTCCAGGCTCGAGCAGGGGCGCGAGCACAACCCGTCAGCATCCGTTCTCAATGCGCTGAGCCGAGCACTCGACCTCGCAACCGATGCGCGCGAGCACCTGTTCCGCCTGGCGGGCGCGACGCCCTCCGCATCCCCGTCACCTGTCAGCGAGCAGGTCGACCCGTCGCTGCATCGCCTGATGGACGCGTGGCCCGACACCCCGGCCCTCATCCTGAACCGCCGCCTGGACATCCTCGCCCTGAACCCGCTCGCCCGAGCGCTCTACTCGCCGTTCGAGGAGACCGAGAATCTCGCCCGGATGGTCTTCGTGGATCCCGCGGGGGCGGCCTTCTTCGACGACTGGGACCGGTCCGCGCAGGCGTGCGTCGCGAACATCCGGCTGGCGCTGGGCTACGACCCGCATGACGGCGCCACGCTCGCACTGGCGGAGGAGCTGCGCGTGAGCCCGCGCTTCCGCGCGCTCTGGGCCCATAACGACGCGCGTGGGAAGACTCATGAGGCCAAGGTGTTCGTCCACCCGGACGTCGGGCGTCTCACCCTTGAGTTCAACTCGTTCGATGTGCGGGGCGCCGCCGGCCAGCAGCTCATCGTCTACCGTGCGGAACCCGCGTCCGCGAGCGATCACGCCCTGAGGCTCCTCGCGACGATCGCGGCGACCCGCGATGCCGCGGTCCACGCTGCAGGGCAGGAGCTCGGCCGGTAGGAGCTGTGGCGACATTCCCACGCCGGCGCGCACGGGTCACACGGGGACCAACGGAACGCACTGACGCCGCCGACCTCGTGGAGGTCGGCGGCGTCGGTACGTCAGGGGCGGGAGGTCAGAACTCCCAGTCCTCGTCCTCCGTGTTGACGGCCTTGCCGATCACGTAGGACGAGCCCGAGCCGGAGAAGAAGTCGTGGTTCTCGTCAGCGTTGGGCGACAGCGCCGAGAGGATCGCGGGGTTCACGTCCGTCTCGTCGCGGGGGAACAGGCCCTCGTAGCCGAGGTTCATGAGGGCCTTGTTGGCGTTGTAGCGCAGGAACTTCTTGACGTCCTCGGTCAGGCCGACGCCGTCGTAGAGGTCCTGCGTGTACTCCACCTCGTTGTCGTACAGCTCGAAGAGGAGCTCGAAGGTGTAGTCCTTCATCTCCTGCTTCTCCGCCTCGGACAGCTTCTCGAGGCCCTTCTGGAACTTGTAGCCGATGTAGTACCCGTGCACGGCCTCGTCACGGATGATCAGGCGGATCAGGTCGGCCGTGTTGGTGAGCTTGGCCCGGCTCGACCAGTACATGGGCAGGTAGAAGCCCGAGTAGAACAGGAAGGACTCGAGCAGCGTCGAGGCGACCTTGCGCTTGAGCGGGGAGTCGCCGCGGTAGTACTCCATGACGATCTCGGCCTTGCGCTGCAGGTTCGGGTTCTCCTCCGACCAGCGGAACGCGTCGTCGATCTCACGCGTCGAGCACAGCGTCGAGAAGATCGACGAGTACGACTTGGCGTGCACCGACTCCATGAACGCGATGTTGGTGTACACCGCCTCCTCGTGCGGCGTGAGCGCGTCGGGGATCAGCGAGACGGCGCCGACGGTGCCCTGGATGGTGTCGAGCAGCGTCAGGCCGGTGAAGACCCGCATCGTGAGCTCCTGCTCCTGCGGGTTCAGGGTGGCCCACGACTGGATGTCGTTGGACACCGGCACCTTCTCGGGCAGCCAGAAGTTCCCGACCAGGCGGTCCCAGACCTCGGCGTCCTTGTCGTCCTCGAGGCGGTTCCAGTTGATCGCCGAGACCCGGCTGACCAGCTTCAACTTCTCACTCATCACAACTCCATCGTGTTCTTGGACGCGCGCGCACAACCGGTCACAGCATGCACGAGACGCAGTTCTCCACTTCCGTCCCCTCCAGCGCGAGCTGGCGCAGGCGGATGTAGTACAGCGTCTTGATGCCCTTGCGCCAGGCGTAGATCTGGGCCTTGTTGATGTCGCGCGTGGTGGCGGTGTCCTTGAAGAACAGCGTCAGCGACAGGCCCTGGTCCACGTGCTGCGTGGCCTCGGCGTACGTGTCGATGATCTTCTCGTAGCCGATCTCATACGCGTCCTGGTAGTACTCCAGGTTGTCGTTCGTGAGGAATGGCGCCGGGTAGTAGACGCGCCCGATCTTGCCTTCCTTGCGGATCTCGATCTTCGACGCGACGGGGTGGATCGAGGACGTCGAGTGGTTGATGTACGAGATCGACCCGGTGGGCGGCACCGCCTGCAGGTTCTGGTTGTACAGCCCGTGCGCCTGAACCGAGGCGGCCAGCGCGCGCCAGTCGTCCTGCGTCGGGATGTGCACGCCCGCGGCCTCGAACATCTCGCGGACGCGGGCAGTCTTGGGCTCCCACGTGCCGTTCACGTACTTGTCGAAGTACGCGCCCGACGCGTAGGTCGAGTCCTCGAAGCCGTCGAACGCCTTGCCCCGCTCGATCGCGAGCAGGTTCGACGACCGGATCGCGTGGTAGGCGACGGTGTAGAAGTAGATGTTCGTGAAGTCGAGGCCCTCTTCGGACCCGTAGTAGACACGCTCACGGGCCAGGTACCCGTGCAGGTTCATCTGGCCGAGGCCGATGGCGTGCCCGCCGTTGTTCGCCCGCTTGACCGAGGGCACCGACTCGATGCTCGTCTGGTCCGAGACCGCGGTCAGCGCGCGGATCGCCGTCTCGACCGTCGCGCCGAAGTCGGGCGAGTCCATCGCCAGGGCGATGTTCATCGAGCCGAGGTTGCACGAGATGTCGCGGCCCACGTGGTCGTAGGACAGGTCCTCGTTGAACGTGGACGGCGTCGAGACCTGCAGGATCTCCGAGCACAGGTTCGAGTGGGTGATGCGGCCCTTGATCGGGTTCGCCTTGTTCACCGTGTCCTCGAACATGATGTACGGGTAGCCCGACTCGAACTGCAGCTCGGCGAGGGTCTGGAAGAACTCGCGGGCGTTGATCTTCGTCTTGCGGATCCGCTTGTCCTCGACCATCTCGTGGTACTTCTCGGAGACCGAGATGTCCGCGAACGGCACGCCGTAGACGCGCTCGACGTCGTACGGGGAGAACAGGTACATCGGCTCGTTCTTCTTGGCGAGCTCGAAGGTGATGTCGGGGATGACCACGCCCAGCGACAGGGTCTTGATGCGGATCTTCTCGTCGGCGTTCTCACGCTTGGTGTCGAGGAACCGCATGATGTCGGGGTGGTGCGCGTGCAGGTACACCGCGCCGGCGCCCTGGCGCGCGCCGAGCTGGTTCGCGTAGGAGAACGAGTCTTCGAGCAGCTTCATCACGGGGATGACGCCGGACGACTGGTTCTCGATGTGCTTGATAGGCGCGCCGTGCTCGCGGATGTTGCTGAGCAGCAGCGCGACGCCGCCGCCGCGCTTGGAGAGCTGCAGCGAGGAGTTGATGCCCCGCGCAATGGACTCCATGTTGTCCTCGATGCGGAGCAGGAAGCAGGAGACGGCCTCGCCGCGCTGCGCCTTGCCCGAGTTGAGGAAGGTGGGGGTGGCCGGCTGGAAGCGGCCCGCGATGATCTCGTCGACCATCTTGATCGCGAACTGCTCGTCGCCGCCGGCGAGGGTCAGCGCGACCATGCAGACGCGGTCTTCGAACCGCTCCAGGTAGCGCTTCCCGTCGAACGTCTTGAGCGTGTACGACGTGTAGTACTTGAACGCGCCCAGGAACGACTGGAAGCGGAACTTCTTGGAGTACGCGTGCTCGAAGAGGCTCTTGACGAACGCCGCGTCGTACTGCGCCAGGACCTCGGGCTCGTAGTACTTGTTCTCGACCAGGTACTCGAGCTTCTCCGCGAGGTCGTGGAAGAAGACGGTGTTCTGGTTGACGTGCTGCAGGAAGTACTGCCGCGCGGCCTCACGGTCCTTGTCGAACTGGATGCTGCGACCGTCAGGTCCGTACAGGTTGAGCATCGCGTTGAGCGCGTGGTAGTCGAGCCCGGTCTCTACGCCGGAATCTGTGACTGTCGCTGCCAAAATGTTCCCAACCCTTCGCGGACGCGTGTGACGTCCTCAGTCGTTCCTAGGAGCTCGAAGCCGTACAGGTAGGGGACGTGGCACTTGGCCGCGATGATGTCCCCCGCGATGCAGTACGCCTCGCCGAAGTTCGTGTTTCCCGCGGCGATGACGCCGCGGATGAGTGAGCGGTTGCCCTCGTCATTGAGGAACTTGACCACCTGCCGCGGCACGGCCCCACCCTCGTTGCCGCCACCGTAGGTGGGCGTCATCAAGACGTAGGGCTCGTGCACGCGCAGGAAGGGCTGCGTGGGCGTCAGCGGGATGCGCTGCGCCGCGATCCCGAGACGCTGGACGAACCGGTGCGTGTTGTCTGACGCACTCGAGAAGTAGACCAGTGAGCTCATGATGGCTCCCTCGCCTCGAGTCAGTCAGGTGATGCCGTGATGCTCGGCCCGTCGGGGCCGCGAGCGGTCAGGCGACCGCGACAGCCGCACGCTCGGCGAGCGCCTTGATCTGGTCGGGCCGGTAGCCGGACCAGTGCTCGCCGTCTGCGACGACGACGGGCGCCTGCATGTGGCCCAGCGACACGACGTAGTCACGAGCGGCGGAGTCCTGGCTGATGTCCACGATCTCGTACTCGAAACCGGCCTTGTCCAGCGCACGGTAGGTAGCAGTGCACTGCACGCACGACGGCTTGCTGTAGACCGTGATCGTCATCGTGGCTCCCCCAGATGTGGCACCCGCGGACTGCCCGCGGCGAGGGTCTCGACACTACACCTAGTGGTCGGTGATTGCTCTCACCACTAGCGGTTGTGCTTACACGCGTGTCGTTCTTCACCCTCTGTGGACAACTCCAGGCTAGAGCGAGGGTCCGACACGGCCCGGACCTGCATGTTCTCCACGGTCCACAGAGCGCCCACATGGCCCTCCACAGGGCCCTCCACAGGCCCTCGCCCGATTCGTCCCGCGTGCCGTCGCGCGACGCACCGGACGAATCGCCGCGCCTGCCCTCGTGGTTGTGCCGGACATCACCCGGACGGACCTCTGGGACGCGCCGACGCAGACGCGCCGCAGCGCCGCGAGCGGTGCCAGAGTGGGCGCATGGCCGAACTCAGCGAGCTGTTCGCAGCAGACCACGCGACCGCACTCACCCGCACCGCCGCGCTGGACGCCGGCGACGTGCCCGACACCGCCACCCACATCGAGCTCACGTCGGTGGGCCCGGCCGAGCTCGAGGCCCTCGGCGAGATCGCCGCCGAGGTGGTGCGCTTCGGCACCGGCGACCTCGAGTTGGAGGAGGTCGACCTGGACCACGAGAACCTCTTCGAGCTGCCGCCGTTCCTGGTCGACCTGCTGGTCGAGCTCGGGCGCACGGACGACGAGGACGCGCTGGGCGAGGTCGCCGAGCGCTGGGCCGCCTCGGACGTGATGGAGGCGACGGCCGGCGAGCTGGCCCTGGTCCTCTCGGACATCGTCGACCTGGTGACGACGGCCTCCCGCGAGGACCTGCACGTCTACCTGTGGACCGAGCCCCTCGGCTGACGGCGGTCGCCTCGACGATCCACGCGTCGTCCTTCGCGACATCTCTTGCGCAATAACTCTTGCGCAAGAGATGTTGCGCATCTGCGCTCCTCATCATGGACGGGCACGAGGCACAGCCGACACCGCGCACGGACGCCGCGGTCCGCACCAGCGACCCCGAGCGGATCCGCGCCCTGCCTCGCGACCCGCACCGCCCGGGAGGCCGACATCGCGCGGGCCCTCGCACTCCGCTCAGGCGCGGGCGTCTGACCGCACCCGCCCGGGACGGGGTCCCTACCGGGGGTCCGTCGGGCGACGGCAGTCGCCGCACAGGGCGACGACCGTCACGCCGAGCACCGGGCCCGAGGCCCGCTCGAGCAGCGGCATGACCTCGCGGATGTCGAGGTCGTCGATCCGGTCGCACCGTGGGCACACGGCGTGCCCGTGGCCGTGGCCGACGCCGTACCGCGACCCGCGGAAGCCGTCGACGCGGTGGGCTAGCCCGGTCTCGACGAACCGCGCCATGGTGCGGTAGACGGTCGAAGGCCGGATGTGGGGCAGCTCGGCGCGGACAGCGTCGACCAGCTCGTTGCCGGTGAGGTGGCGGTCGGCGTCTTCCAGTGCGCGGAGGCAGGACAGGCGTTGCTGGGTGACACGCCCGGTCGCGGAGAGCGCGTCGCGCAGTGCCTCGTCGTTGGTCCTACCCGGCAATGTGGGACGACCACCTCTCCTCGACGCGCCCGAAGCGCCAGACGGCGAGTGCGACCAGCCACGAGACCAGGAACAGCCCCACGATGACGTAGCCGGCGTAGTCGAGGCCGATGTCGGCGATCGCCCCCACGAGCCCGGTCGTGATGTCGAACCGGTCCGCGAACACGCTGACGAGCTGGATCGTGCCGATCACCAGCGCGACGATCACCGAGATGGTGGTGATCGTCAGGTTGTAGAACACCTTGCGCACCGGGCGCGCGAACGCCCAGCCGTAGGCGCCGTTCATGAAGACGCCGTCGAGGGTGTCCATCAGGCACATCCCCGCCGCGAACAGGATCGGCAGCAGCAGGATCGCGTAGAACGGCAGGTTGAACGCCGCAGCGCCGCCCGCCAGGACCAGGAGGCCGATCTCGGTGGCCGTGTCGAAGCCGAGCCCGAACAGCACGCCCACGGGGTAGATCTGCCAGGGCTTGGTGATCGACTTGGTGAGCCCGCCCAGGAAGCGGTTCATGAATCCCCGGGAGTCGAGCTGCTTCTCGAGCGCGGCCTCGTCATAGGCGCCGGTGCGCATGGAGCGGAAGACCTTGAGGATGCCGACGAGCGCGGCGAGGTTCAGGATGCCGAGGATCCACAGGAAGGCCCCGGACACCGACGGGCCGATGATGCCGGTCACGGTGTGCAGCGTCGAGCTGTCGTCCTCGAGCGGGCCGACGATGGCCTTGACCCCGAGCGCGAGCAGGAACGCCAGGCCGAACACGATGGTCGAGTGCCCCAGCGAGAACCAGAAGCCGACCGAGAGCGGCTTCTTCTGGCGTCCGGCGCCCTGGGCCTCGCGGGCGATGTTGTCGCCGATGAGCTTGCGCGTCGTGTTGTCGACCGCCGCGATGTGGTCCGCGTCGAACGCGTGCCGCAGGCCGAACGTGTAGGCCAGGATCCCGACGCCAACGGTGTAGACGGGGTAGTCGCCTCCGAGAGCGAAGTGCTGCGGCGCCACGACGCCGAGCAGCAGCCCGAATCCGACGACGTGGAGGACCGCGATGAGCGACGTCATCCCGATGAGGCTCCGCCGGTCGGCGCTGGACAGGCTGCGCCGGAAGTCCCGGAGGTGTGCCCCCACTCCTGGCGCCTGGTCGGTCGATGCGGTGGAGCGCTCTGCCATGGTGGTTCCCCCCTGGGACAGGCCGTCGGCTCACCGCCGCATGACCGAATTCCAGGACAACCCAGTTGCGACTCGCTCGCAACACGTGCGGCCTCCGCCCAGCCGCGCAGCGGCTCCGGGGCGGCAGGCCCTCAGCGGTAAGTGATCTCCGTGCGTCTCGTCGGGCGCCACAGCACGATGGCCCCGCCCGTGCTCCGCTGCTCCCCCATCCGGGCCCGCTGGCCGCGGCGCATCGCGATCACGTCGCCCGTGGGGCCGGCGGTGAACACCCGCCGGCCCGGCTCCGCGAACGAGCGCAGGTACTCGACCTGCTGGGTCAGCCGCGCGACCTCGGCCTCGAGGTCGAGGATGCGCTTGATCCCCGCGAGGTTGACGCCCTCGTCCTGCGAGAGCCGATGCACCTCGCGGAGCTGCTCGATGTCCCGCCACGAGTAGCGGCGGCCCCGGCCACGGGTGCGCCGGGGCGAGACGATGCCCAGCCGGTCGTACTGCCGCAGGGTCTGCGGGTGCATGCCCGCGAGCTCGGCCGCCACCGAGATCACGTACACCTGCGCGTCTTCCGCCAGCATGTCTCGCCCCTTCGCCGTCACGTGTTCAGGTCAGGTCACATCAGGTCCGGGCCTGCGCCCGGAGGTCGGCGCGCACGTCCTCGCCCGCGGTCGCCACACCGAAGGCCTCGACCGCGTCGCGCGCGGCCCCCGTGAGCTTCTGCGGCACCACGACCAGCACGGTGACCAGCAGGTCGCCCGTGCCCTTGGACGTGGTGATGCCCCGGCCCTTGACCCGCAGGGTGCGTCCCGACGGGGTGCCCGCCGGGACCTTGAGCCGCACCGTGCCGCCGTCCAGGGTCGGCACCTCGATCTGCGCGCCGAGCGCGGCCTCGTCGAAGGACACGGGCACCGTCTCGCGCAGGTTGTTGCCATCGAGGGTGAACACGGGGTGCGGGGTGACCCGCACCGTGACGACCAGGTCCCCCGCGGGCCCGCCGTTGGCGCCGGGCCGGCCCTTGCCGCGCAACCGGATCTTCTGCCCGTCGTGGACCCCCGGGGGGATGCGGGCGTTGACCGTCCGCCCCTCGACGCTCAGTGAGACGGTCGAGCCCTCAGTGGCCTGCCGGAACGGCAGGGTGGTGACGGCCTCGAGGTCGGCGCCCTGGCGGGGTCCGCGGCCCCCGCCGCCGAACCCACCGCCGAAGCCGCCGCCACCGCCGCCGAACAGGCCGCCGAGGATGTCCTCGAAGCCGCCGGGCATGTCCTGTCCGCCACCGCCGCCGGTGGAGAACCGCACCCGCTGGCCGCCTCCACCGCCGAAGGCTCCGCCGAACAGGTCCTCGAACCCGGCGGCGCCCCCGCCTGCGCCGGCGCCCGAGAACCGCGGGCCGCCGGCCATCGCGCGCAGCTGGTCGTACTGCTGACGCTGCTCGGGGTCGGACAGGACCGAGTAGGCCTCGCCGACCTCCTTGAACTTCGCCTCGGCGCTCGAGTCGCCCGGGTTGTGGTCCGGGTGCATCTGCCGGGCGAGCTTGCGGTACGCCTTCTTGATCGCGGCCTGGTCTGCGTCCTTGGGGACGCCGAGAGCGGCGTAGTAGTCCTTCTCCAGCCAGTCCTGGCCGCTCACGGCGTCTCCCTCCGGCTCAACTCAGGCTGCTCGACGCACCCCAGCGGATGCCGAGCCTCAGGCATCCGGGTCGACGACTGCGACCCGGGCCGCCCGCAGGATGCGCTCGCCCGCCCGGTACCCGGGCTGCAGCACCGTCGCGACGGTCGGCTCCGCGACCTCCGAGGAGTGCGAGTGCATGAGCGCCTCGTGCACGTTGGGGTCGAAGACCTCGCCCTCGGCCCCGTACCGGACGATGCCGAACCGGCCCAGGATCGCCTCGAGCTTCTCCGCGATCGAGCCGAAGGGCCCAGTCAGGTCGCCGTGCTGACGCGCGAGCTGGATGTCGTCGAGCACGGGGATGAGCGCCTCGGCGACCTCCGCGACACCCCGCTCGCGAGCGACCGAGGCATCGCTCTTCGAGCGCTTCACGTAGGACGTGTACTGCTGCTCGAGGTTGTAGTACGCCGCGTTGGCGCGCTGCAGCTCGTCGAGTCGCTCGGCCGCCAGGCCCTCCGCCGCGACGAGCGCCTCGTGCATGTGCGCGTCCGCCTCGGCCTCGAGCCCGGCGAGCGGGTCGGCCTCGGCGCCCTCGGGCTGGGCGCCCTGGTCGCGCACTGCGCCCGTCTCCGGGTCGATGCGCCGCTTGTCGGTGAAGCGGGGCGTCTCCTCGCCGGAGGGGTCGGGGCGGCCTTCCCCGCCGGCGGGGGTCCGGTCCTCGCTCACTTGGACTCGTCCTCGTCCACGATCTCGGCGTCGACGACGTCCTCGTCACTGGCCGTCGCCGAGGGGCCACCGTCGGTCGGCGCCTCGCCCGCGGCGCCGGCGCCTGCCGCCGCCCCGGCCTGGTCGGAGGAGTACAGCGCCTCGCCGATCTTCTGGGCGGACGTCACGAGCTGCTCGTGCTTGGCCTTGACGGGCTCGATGTCCTCGCCCTCGAGCGCGGTCTTGAGCTCGTCGATCGCCTTGTTGACGTCGGACTTCACGTCGTCGGAGAGCTTGTCGCCGTTGTCGGCCAGGAGCTTCTCGGTCGAGTAGACGAGCTGCTCGGCGGAGTTGCGGGTCTCGGCCTCCTCGCGGCGGGCCTTGTCCTGCGCGGCGTGCGCCTCGGCCTCCTTGACCATGCGGTCGATCTCGTCCTTCGGCAGCGCCGAGCCGCCGGTGATCGTCATCGACTGCTCCTTGCCCGTGCCGCGGTCCTTCGCGGAGACGTGCACGATGCCGTTGGCGTCGATGTCGAAGGTGACCTCGATCTGCGGGACGCCGCGCGGGGCGGGGGCGATGCCGGTGAGCTCGAAGGTGCCCAGCGGCTTGTTGTCGCGGGCGAACTCGCGCTCGCCCTGGAAGACCTGGATGAGCACCGACGGCTGGTTGTCCTCGGCGGTGGAGAAGATCTCCGAGCGCTTGGTCGGGATGGCCGTGTTGCGCTCGATGAGCTTGGTCATCACCCCGCCCTTGGTCTCGATGCCGAGGCTCAGCGGCGTGACGTCGATCAGCAGGACGTCCTTGCGCTCGCCCTTGATGACACCGGCCTGCAGCGCGGCGCCGATGGCCACGACCTCGTCCGGGTTGACGCCCTTGTTGGGCTCCTTGCCGCCGGTGAGCTCCTTGACCAGCTCCGTCACGGCGGGCATGCGGGTCGAGCCGCCGACGAGGATGACGTGGTCGATGTCCGACAGCTTGATGCCCGCGTCGCGGATCACGGCGTGGAACGGGGCCTTGGTGCGGTCGAGCAGGTCCGCGGTCATCTGCTGGAACTGCGCGCGCGTGAGCTTGCTGTCCAGGTGGACGGGGCCGTTCTCGCTCATCGACAGGTACTGCATCGAGATGTTGGTGCTCGTCGCGGACGAGAGCTCCTTCTTGGCCTGCTCAGCGGCCTCGCGCAGACGCTGGAGGGCGATCTTGTCCTTGGACAGGTCGACGCCCGTGGAGTTCTTGACCTCCTTGATGAGGTGCTCCACGATCCGGTTGTCCCAGTCGTCGCCGCCGAGGCGGTTGTCGCCGGAGGTGGCGCGGACCTCGATGGTCGAGAAGTCGTCGTCCTTGCCCACCTCGAGGAGGGACACGTCGAACGTGCCGCCACCGAGGTCGAAGACGAGGATGAGCTCGTCCTCCTTGCCGCGCTCGAGCCCGTAGGCGAGCGCCGCGGCGGTGGGCTCGTTGACGATGCGCAGCACGTTGAGGCCTGCGATCTGACCGGCGTCCTTGGTGGCCTGGCGCTCGGCGTCGTTGAAGTAGGCCGGGACGGTGATGACCGCGTCGGTGACGGGCTCGCCCAGGTACTCCTCGGCGTCGCGCTTCAGCTTGCCGAGCACGCGGGCGGAGATCTCCTGCGCGTTGTACTTCTTGCCGTCGATGTCGACGGACCAGTCGGTGCCCATGTGGCGCTTGACCGACGTGATGGTGCGGTCGACGTTCGTCACGGCCTGCCGCTTGGCGACCTCCCCGACGAGCACCTCGCCGGTCTTGGAGAACGCGACGACCGACGGGGTCGTGCGGGATCCCTCGGCGTTGGCGATGACGGTGGGCTCGCCGCCCTCGAGGACCGAGACCACGGAGTTGGTGGTGCCGAGGTCGATGCCTACTGCTCGTGCCATGAGCGTGCGCCTTCTTTCGTGTGGGTGCGTGAACCCCGGGGATGTCGCCACCGAGGGTCGCTTGAGTCTGCTGCGCTCAAGTTTGCGCGCCCGAGGCGCGCCACGCAAGTTCCGAGGCCCAATGTTGAGTCTGGTCGGCTCAATGTGCGAGGACGGAAGCGCCCCCACCACTCAAGTTGACTCCACCACCGTCAGCCCCGCACCCCGGGGGCGCCGACACGAGCCCGTCAGCTCACCCGGGTGCGGCGAGGGCTCGCGGTCGACGACGTCGCGGCGCCGCTCCACCACGTCTCCCAGCGGGCGAGCACCCTCGCGACAGCCTCGTCGTCGACGCCGTACAGCGAGAGCACCGCGGTCAGCAGGCCGTGCGGGGGCCGGCTGCCCGCCGGCGTCTCCATGAGCACCAGCAGCGCGGGGCGCTCCGCGTACAGGCGCAGGCCCACCTGGTGCTGGGACTTGTAGAGGATCTGCCCGCCGATCATCGACCCGTCCGGCAGCTCCGCCTCGACGTGGCCGCCCACCGGGACGCCGCGCAGGCCGTGGAGGCCGAGGCGGTCCAGCAGTCGGTCGCGCAGCGGCCCCGCGTCCACGTCGCGCATGACGACGGTGCGGCGCTCTTCGCCCGGGAACTGCTCGAGGGCGAACTTCAACTGGTGGGCGCCCGCGATCCACGCCTCGTCGCGCGGGTCGTGCACGCCGTCGAACGTCGTGATGCCGTCATGCGCGGTGCGCTGCACCGACAGGTGGGAGCGATGGTGCGACTCCCCCGCGACAGGCGTCACCTGCACGCGGTCCCCGCGCGGCCACGCCAGGGCGCGCACCGGCGCGCCGCCCACCGAGGACGTCTCGGAGGCCACGGGGCGCACGCCGAACATCTCGCGGATCTCGCCGTCGATGCCCTCGCGGTCCCATCCGAACCAGCGCCGGACCAGAGCCGGGTCCCGCAGATGGTCCCAGACCACGTCCGGGGCCGCGTCAATGTCCAGCCCCACCACCTCGCGGTGCTCGAGTCCGCCAGCCATGCCGCGTCACCCCAACCTGCGTCTCGCCGGGGACAGGCCCTCCCCGGTCCTCCTCCGACCGTAGACCGCGCACGGCTTCGCGGCCCCCCGGGCCAATGCCCGATGCGTCACACCTGAAGGTCAGAGCAGGGCCACAGCCTGCGGGTCTACCCCCAGCGCCACGTCGTCTCCCGGCGCGGCCGAGACCCCCGGGCGTGCCGCAGCGGTCACCCGCCCGATGCCCTCGACGCGCACCCCGAGCTCGGTGCGCCCACGCCGGAACGCCGACGAGAGCACGACGCCACGGGCCAGCGCCCCGGCCTCGGCGAGGGAATCGCCCGGGAGCACCACGAGCGCGCCCTCCGCGAGAGCCGCGAGCCGCGCCCCCGCCGGGATGTCCCCGCCGAGGGACGCGCGCACCCGCGCGCCCAGCGGCGAGTCGAGGGGGACGAACGCCTCGTACCCGAGGAACTCGGCGACCTCGCGGGTCGCCGGCCGCCGCCACAGGTCGGCGGGGGTTGCCGCCTGCAGCAGGCGCCCCGCGCTCATCACCGCGACCCGATCGCCCACCGTGGCAGCCTCGTCGTGGTCGTGCGTGACGAACAGCGCCGTGGTGCCGGTGGCGACGAGGGCGGCCCGCAGATCGTCGGCGAGGCGCTCTCGCAGCGCCCGGTCGAGGGCCGACAGCGGCTCGTCGAGCAGCAGCAGGCGCGGCTGCGGCGCCAACGACCGGGCCAGCGCGACCCGCTGCCGCTCCCCGCCCGACAGCGTCGCCACCGAGCGCGCGCCGTACCCGGCCAGCCCCACGAGGTCGAGCAGGCCGGCCACCCGGGCGCGCCGCTCCGCTCGGGGGAGCCGCGCCATGCGCAGCCCGAACTCGACGTTGCCCGCGACGTCCCGGTGAGGGAACAGCTGGCCGTCCTGGAACATCAGGCCGAACCCGCGACGGTGCACCGGGACCCCGGCGAGGTCCTGCCCGTCCCAGGCGACGGCGCCCCCGGCGAGCGGCTCGAGGCCCGCGATGGCGCGGAGCACGCTCGACTTGCCGCAGCCCGAGGGTCCGAGCAGCGCCACGACCTCGCCCCGCCGCACCTCGAGGCTGAGCCCGTCGACCGCGGGCGGTCCCTGGTCGCGGCCCTTGCGGGCGTCGTCGTACCGGACGCTCATGGCGTCGATCGTGAGCCCGTCCATCAGAGCTCCCCTCCTGCTGGGCCGCGCAGGCGCTCGGCGACGGAGATGATCCCGGCGGTGACCAGGGCGAGCAGCACCGACGCGGCCAACGCCATGCCGTGGTTCTCCGCGCCGGGCCGGCCGATGAGCTTGAAGATGACGACCGGCAGCGTGGGCCGGTCGGGGCGGGCGAGGAAGGACGTGGCGCCGAACTCGCCGAGGGACACGGCGAACGCGAGCCCGACGGCGAGCCCCAGCGCCCGGACCGCCATCGCCACGTCGACGGAGGCGAGCACCCGGCCCGGCCCCGCGCCCAGCGCGGCGGCGGCCTCGCGCAGCCGGGGGTCGATCGCGCGCAGCACCGGCAGCACGGTCCGCACCACCAGCGGCACGGCGACGACCGCCTGGGCGATCGGCACCAGCAGCGCGCTGCGGCGCAGGTCGAGGTCGAGCCCGAAGGGGTTGTCCAGGGTGAGCAGGAAGCCGAACCCGACGGTCACGGCCGAGACACCCAGCGGGAGCATGAACACCGCGTCGAGCAGGGAGACCGCGCGGCGGGCCGAGCGGCGGCGAGGGCGGCGGGAGACGACGAGCGCCACGAGCCCCCCGACCACCACCGCGATGACCGTCGCGTCGAACGCGATGCGCAGCGAGTTCGCCGCGGCCTCCCACACCGTCACCGTGAGCGCGTTGCCGCCGCCTGTGGTCCCCAGGGCCGCGTAGTTGCCCAGCCCCCACCCCGTGGGCGTGCGCAGCGAGCGCACCACGAGGCTGGCCAGGGGCAGCGCGATCAGCACGACCACCAGCGCCGTCACACCGGCCGCCACGGCGTCGGACCCGTTGCGCAGCCGCAGGGGGCGCTCGCCTCCCGCGGGCGCCGCGAGTGACAGGGCGCGCTCCCGGGTGCGGCGGGCGCGCGCGGCGACGGCGAGCGCCGCCGCGACGATCACGAGCTGCACCACGGACAGCACGGACGCCGCGCGCAGGTCCAGGAACTGGGTGGTCTGGATCCAGATCTCGGTCTCGATGGTGCCGTACCGCATCCCGCCCAGCACCAGCACCGTCCCGAACGCGGTCGCCGAGAACAGGAACACCAGCGACGCCGCCGAGGCGATCGCCGGGGCCAGTGCGGGCAGGGTCACCGAGCCGAAGGCCCGCAACGGCGAGGCTCCGAGGGCCCGTGCCGCCTGCTCGGTGCGCGGGTCCAGGTGCTCCCACAGGCCGCCCACGGTGCGCACCACGAGCGCGTAGTTGAAGAACACCAGCGCCGCGACGATGGCCGCGAACGTCCCGTCCAGCCCCAGGAAGTCCAGCGGGCCGCCGGTGGCGAGCAGCGAGCGGAACGCGACGCCGACCACCACCGTGGGCAGCACGAAGGGGACCGTGACGAAGGCCCGCACGGCGGCGCGCCCCGGGAACCGGCGACGGTGCAGCACGTAGGCGCCCGGCACCCCGAGCGCCACCGCGATCACCGTGGCGATGCCGGCCTGCGCCAGCGTGAGCCCGATGATCCGCCAGGTCCGCTGCCGCGCGAAGACCTCGGTGAACGCGGACAGGTCCAGCGCGCCGTCGGTGGTGAACCCCCGGGCCACGAGCGTGGCGACGGGCCAGGCGAAGAAGACGCCCAGGAAGGCCAGCGGGACGGCCGCGGCGAGCGCCCACCACAAGGCCCCGCCCACGCCCGACCGACCGCGCCCCGCACGCGGGGGGCGGCCGGACGAGGCGGGCGCGGACGGCCGGGGCGCGTCGAGCGTGGTCAGCCCGTGACGATGTCCGTCCATGCCCTGATCCACTCGTCGCGGTGCTGCTCGATGGCCGCGGGGGCCACCGCGAAGGGGGCGTCCGCGAGCGGCGCCCACCGGGCCCACTCGGCGGGCAGTTCGACGTCGCCGCTCACCGGGTACATGTACATGGAGCCGGGGATGCCGGCCTGCACCTCGTCCGAGAGCAGGAAATCGACGAGCTGCCGGGCGCCGTCCGGGTTCTGCGCGTTCGCCAGCACCCCGGCGTACTCGACCTGCCGGAAGCAGGTGTCGAGCAGCGCCGACGTGGTCGGCTCCGAACCGCCCTCGGGCACGGTGAACGGCGGGGACGACGCGTACGAGAGCACGAGGGGCCGCTGGCCCTGGCCGCTGCCGCCCGAGAAGTCGACGTCGTACGCGTCGGACCAGCTCTCGACCACCTTGACGCCGTTCGCCTGCAGCCGCTGCCAGTACTCCTGCCAGCCGTCCTCGCCGAAGGCGCCCACCGTGGCCAGCAGGAACGACAGCCCTGGGGAGGACGTCGCGGCGTTCGTCACGACGAGCTGATCCCGGTACTCCGGCCGGGCCAGGTCCTCGAGCGTGGCCGGCGCCGCGAGCCCGCGCTCGGCGAACCACGCGTCGTCGACGTTCACGCACACGTCGCCCACGTCGATCGCGGTGAGCGAGCCGGAGTCGTCCGGGGCGTACTGCTCCGCGTCCGCGGCCGCGGGGGCCTGCGACGTGTAGGGGTCCAGCACACCCGCGTCGATGGCCCGCGAGGCGAAGGAGTTGTCGATCCCGAAGACGGCGTCGCCGAGCGGCGCGTCCTTGGTCAGCACGAGCTGGTTGACCAGCGACCCGCCGTCACCGGGCGTGACGATCTCGACGCGCAGGCCGGACTCCCGCTCGAAGGACTCGATCAGGCCGTCGCCCACAGCGAACGAGTCGTGGGTGACGAGGGTGACCGTGTCCGACGGGCTGGACGGGTCGTCCGAGGCGTCGATAGCCGAGCAGGCGCTCAGCGCGAGCGCCGCGACGGCCGCGACGGCGCCCGCCCGACGTGCTCGTGCGGCCGGGGTCGGTGAGGCCCGGCGCGCTCCCGCGGATCGGTGGGGCATGGTGGTGCGTGGCATGGCGTCCTCCCAGATGCAGGAGGGGGTCGCCGCCGCCACCGGTCCCGCGGCATCCGCCGTGGCCGACGACGACGGGACTGAGAAGCCCGACTCCCTACGCCGGTGTGACCCGGATCAGGTTCGAGGGTCTGCGGATGGCCCGCACTCTCAGCGCCCTGGACCCCTCGGCACGTCGCCGGAGGGGCTGTGGCGCTCCCCTGTCGTTCAGCGGCGAGACTACACCGCGCGTACGGTGAGCAGCAGCCTCGCCCCCGTTTCCCCACCCCTGAGGAGGATCAGTGAACGACGAGCAGAAGAACTCGATGCTCGCCAAGGTCGCCGGCGCGGCCGTCGCCCTGGCTGCCGCCTGGGTCGCCCACAAGGCGATCGACGCCGCGTGGAAGGCCGCCAGCGGGCACAAGGCGCCGAAGCCGGACGACGACGGCGACGCTGGCCTGAGCGAGCTCGTCGCGGCCGCAGCCCTCAGCGGCGCCCTGGTCGCCGCGTCCCGGGTGCTCGCCACCCGCGGGACGAAGTCCTTCGCGTCGCGGGTGAACCGCAACCGCCTCACCCGCTGACCGCGGCGGGAGCAGGGCGCCGGGCGCCGGGACGTCAGTCGAAGCCGGGCTTCCCGTCGGTGTCCGGGTCGTTCCGGCGGCTGGCGTCCGGGCGGGCTCCCGGCTCGGGCCGCTGGTCGTTGTCCGGCACCGGCGGCGCGACGTTCTGCGGCTCGGCGCTGTCCGCGCGCGCCTGGTCGAGCGTGAGCTCGTCCACCACGAGCAGGTCCTTGCGCACCTTGCCGGTGCGGTAGCCCGCGCGCCCCACCATGTGGGCGGCGACGGGCGCGGTGATCATCTGGAACAGCACCACCAGGACGAGCGCGCCCACCTCGGGCCCGGGCCCGAGCCGCAGCGCGAGGCCGATGAGCACCAGCACCAGGCCGAGCACCTGCGGCTTGGTGCCGGCGTGCATCCGCGACAGCAGGTCGGGGAAGCGCAGCACGCCCACGCCCGCGGCGAAGGCCAAGAACGCCCCGCCGATCATGCACGCGGACGCGACGACGTCCGCCACAGCCATCCAGTCGATGCTCATCGCAGCTCACCGCCGTACTGGTCGCCCGAGGGGTCGGCGCTGGGACCCGCGGCGCTCTCCCGGCGAAGCCGCTCGGCCTCTTCAGCCGCGATCTCCTCGCGGGTGCGCACGCGCCCCTCGCCCTCCGGCTCCACCGAGGCGAACCGCGCGATGGTCACGGAGGCCACGAACCCGACCAGCGCGAGCGCCACCAGGATCGGCACGATGTCCGCACGACGCTCGACGGCCGCGTACAGGGCGCCCGCGGAGATCATCGTCGCGACGACGATGTCCAGCGCGACGGTCCTGTCGAGCATCGACGGGCCCTTCTCGACGCGCACCACGGCCATGGCGCAGCCGACCGCCAGCAGCGCGCTGCACACGATCACCACCCAGTCGCTCACGCGTTCACCCCTTCCCCACGACGCCCGCGAGCCGGGCGCAGCGGAAGCCCCGCCTGGCGCAGCTCCTCGTCGGAGGCGAACGCGCGCAGCACCCGCTCCTCCTGGGCCAGGACCGTCTGCCGGGCCTTCTCCACACCGCCCGACTGCTCGACGTCCAGCACGTGCAGGTACAGCTTGCCGGTCAGCCGGTGCGCCTCGACCACGAGGGAGCCAGGCACCAGCGACGACAGCTCGGAGGTGAGCGTCAGGTACAGGTCGGAGTGGCTGCGCAGCTGCACGCCGATGACCGCGCCGTGCGGGACATGCCCGGGGCGAAGCGCCAGCAGGCTCACCTCGAACGACGCGCGCACCAGGTCGAAGGCGAACCGCCCGACCAGGCGCATCAGCCCCAGCGGGCGCACGCGGCCGTGGAACACGATCGGCGTCATCCGCAGGCCGCCGGTGACCAGCACGCCGATCAGGAGCCCGACGATCAGGTTCGCGACGCTGAGGGAGCCCCACAGCATCATCCAGACGAACGCCAGCCACACGACGGTGGGCCACTGCCGGATCACAGACCGGCGGCGCGACGGGCTCACGGGGTCACCTCCGGCGCCGGGGTCTCGAGCTCGATGACGGCCTCGTCGGACACCACGTCCGCCGACTCGCCCGCGCCGCGCACACCGTCCGGCAGGACGGCGTCGATGTACGGCGACCGCTCCTTGAGGGCGTCGGCGGCACGCTCGGTGTAGGCGTACAGCGGGCCGCCCGCGAAGGTCAGCGCCAGGCCGAGGCCGACGAGCGCGGCGGTGGGGCCGATCATCCCGCCCGGCAGCCGGGTGTCGGGCAGCTCGGCCGGCGGCGTCTGCCAGAACGCCTTGTTCCAGGCCTTCACCAGCGCGTACAGCGTCAGCAGCGACGTCACCACGCCACCGACCACGAGCGTGTACGCCAGCGGGGTGCCAAGCTCGACGCCGGCCTGCAGCAGGCCGACCTTGCCGAGGAACCCGGACAGCGGCGGGATGCCCGACAGGTTCATCGCCGGGATGAAGAACAGGATGGCGAGCACCGGCGCCAGCTTGGCGAGGCCGCCGAGCCGGTCGAGGCTCGTGGTGCCGCCGCGGCGTTCGATGAGCCCGACCACCAGGAACAGCGCCGTCTGCACCGTGATGTGGTGGGCGACGTAGTAGATGGACGCCGTCCAGCCCATGGTGGTGGACAGGGCGATGCCGAAGATCATGTAGCCGATGTGGCTGACCAGGGTGAACGAGAGCAGACGTTTGATGTCGTCCTGCGCCACGGCGCCCAGGATGCCGATGATCATCGTCGCCAGCGCGGCCCACATCAGCACGTCGTCGAGCCGGCCCTCGGGGAACAGCAACGTCTGGGTACGGATGATCGCGTAGACGCCGACCTTGGTCAGCAGGCCCGCGAACACCGCCGTGACCGGCGCGGGCGCCGTCGGGTAGGAGTCGGGCAGCCAGGCGGAGAGCGGGAAGATGGCCGCTTTGATGCCGAACGCGACGAGCAGCATGATCTGCAGCACCAGCCGCACGCCCGGGTCGATCTCCGGCAGCCGCACGGCGAGCTGGGCCAGGTTCACGGTGCCCGTCGCCGCGTAGATCATCGCGATGGAGATGAGGAACAGCGCCGAGGACAGCAGCGCCACGACCACGTAGATGCTGCCCGCCCGGATCCGCTCCCCGGTGCCGCCCAGCGTCAGCAGCACGTAGGACGCCGCGAGCAGGATCTCGAAGCCGACGTAGATGTTGAACAGGTCGCCGGACAGGAACGCGTTCGCGACCCCCGCCGTCAGCACCAGGTACGTCGGGTGGTAGATCGAGACCGGGGCTGCCTCGTCACCGTCCGCGTCACCCTCGGCGAGCGAGTACAGCAGCACCGCCAGGGTGACCGCGCTGGAGATGGTGAGCATCAGAGCCGAGAGGCGGTCCGCGACCAGGTCGATGCCCACCGGCGCCGCCCAGCCGCCCACGTCGACCACCAGCGGCCCGCCGTCGGCGAGCACCAGCAGTGTCGCGGAGGCGGCCAGCACCAGGCTCAGCGCGATGACGCTGATCAGGCGCTGCGCTCGCGGCTTGCGGTAGAGCGCCAAGGCCAGCCCGGCGCCGAACAGCGGCACCACGACGGGCAGCGGCACCAGCCACGTCGGGTCGTTCATCACGGGCGCTCCTCGGGGTTGGCGGATCCGGCGTCGCCGTCGGCGTCTGCCGGCCCCGCGTCCTCGGAGGCTGTGGCCTCCGCGCCTCGGAGCACCTCGTCCGTCTCGTCTCGGGTCTCCGCGGCCTCGTCGTCCAGCGTCTCGCCGGCGTCCTCGGTGTCGCGGTCGGTGAAGGCGTGCTCGTCGATGGCGGCGAGCCGCGCGATACGGCGGTCCTCGACGTCGTCCTGCACCTCGTCGTGGCGGTGCAGCTGCCACGAGCGGTACGCCATGGCCATGAGGAAGGCCGTCATGCCGAGCGTGATGACGATGGCCGTCAGCACCATGGCCTGCGGCAACGGGTCGCTCATCTCGGAGACCGGCGCGTCTCCCACGATCGGCGGCTTGCCGGCGGCGCCCCCCGAGATCAGGAACAGCAGGTTCGCGCCGTTGCCGATCAGGATCACGCCGATCAGCACGCGGGACAGGCTGCGCTCGAGCAGCAGGTAGACGCCGACGGTGAACAGCACGCCGATCACCACGACCAGCACGATGTTGGGGCTCATGTCGATCATCGGGCGCCTCCGCTCTCGCCGGCGCCACGCGAGCCCTGCGCGATCACCGCCGACACGTCGTAGGAGTCCGGCCCGTCGCCTTGCTCGGCCTGCTGGTCGATCTCCGCGCCGAGGCTGCGCAGGATGTCGAGCACCAGGCCGATCACCACGAGGTACACGCCCACGTCGAAGAACAGCGACGTCACCAGGTGCACGTCCCCGACCAGCGGCAGGTGGAAGTCGAGCATCCAGGACTGCAGCACCGAGCCGCCCGCGAGCAGCGCGACGATGCCGACGCCGGCGGACAGGAACAGGCCGCTGCCGAGCAGGAGGCCGGGCTGCACCGGGGCGGCCTCGCCCAGCTCGTACCTGCCACCCGCGAGGTACCGCACCACGAGCGCGATACCGGTGATGAGGCCGGCCGCGAACCCGCCGCCTGGCGAGTTGTGCCCGGAGAACAGCAGGAACACCGAGTAGACGATCATCGAGTGGAACAGCAGCCGCACGGTGACCTCGAAGATCACCGACCGGCGCTGCGGGGCGAGTGTGCTCCCGGCGCGCAGCCACTCACGCGAGCGCGATCCAGTGCCGGACTGGCTGCCGGTTCCGCCGCCGCCCGGGCGCTGGGCCGCGGTGGGCTGGCGCAGCGCGGCCATCGGGTCGCTGCCGCCGCCCCACACCTGGCGGCTCTCCGCGGCGTCGTCGGTGCGGAAGATGGCCCCTCCACGGCGCCTCAGGAAGACCAGCGACGCGACGCCGGTGGCTGCCACGAGCAGCACCGAGATCTCGCCCATGGTGTCCCAGGCGCGGATGTCCACGAGGGTCACGTTGACGATGTTCTTGCCGCCGCCGAACTCCACGGCCTCGACGGCGAAGCTCTCCGAGACGGGCGCGTGCATGCGGGCGCCGGGCACCACGAGGGCCAGGCCCGCGACGGTCAGCCCGACCGCGATCCCGATGCCGAGGCGCAGCCAGCGCGACGCCGCGAGGGGCCGGTTGGAGAAGTACGGGGGGAGGCGGCGCAGCACCAAGACGAACACCGTCAGCGTGACCGTCTCGGTGAGCACCTGGGTCAGCGCCAGGTCCGGGGCGCCGTGCAGCAGGAACAGCCCGGCCACGCCGTACCCGCCCACGCCGACCAGGATCACGGCCTTCAGGCGCCGGCGGGCCCGCGCGGCCAGGATCGCGGAGACGATGACGAGGAGGCCGAGCGCCGCCTGCGCGGGGGTGTCCCACGCCTTGACGTCGTCGGGGAGCGCGGTTGAGGTCAGCAGCGCGCCGCCGACCGCCAGCACGAACACGCCGAGGATCCAGCCCAGGTACACGGGCAGGGAACCGCGCTGCGTGAGCGCCGTGACGTCCGCCGCGACCTCGTCGAGCTTGCGCATGAACCGCCGGTAGACGCGGTCGGCCTCCGGGCCGGCCGACAGGGCCGCCTGCAGCCGCTCCACCGGGCGACGGCCCACGAAGAGCAGGACGCCGATGCCCACGACCAGCACGGTCAGGCCCAGCGTCGGGGTCAGTCCCGCCCACAGCGCCAGGTGCCCGGGCTCGCCCAGGGGGTAGGTGTCGGCGTAGGGCTGCAGCAGGTCCTCGCCGAACGTCGGCAGCAGCGCCACGGCGAGCCCCAGCACCGCCAGCACGAGCGCGGGCATCACGAGCAGCGGCGCCGGCTTGGTGATGGTCGCGGGGGCGGCGGGCCGCTCCAGCTCGGCGGGCGTGGCGCCGGCCGAGGCGTCGGTGGGCAGCGCGTGGATGACGGGCTTGGTGGCGAACGCGCCCCACCACAGGCGCAGGCCGTAGGCGACGGTCAGCATCGAGCCCACCACCACGGCCGCGAGGACGACACCGCCCATCCAGCCCTGGTCCAGGTGGGCCAACGACTCGAGCGCGGCCTCCTTGGCCACGTAGCCGGCCAGCGGCGGCAACCCGATCATCGACGCGGTGGCGAGCCCGGCAGCCGTCGCGGTGACGGGCAGCGCCCTTCCGACCCCCGACAGGCGGCGGAGGTCACGGGTGCCGGTGGCGGCGTCGACAACGCCGACCACCAGGAACAGCGACGCTTTGAACATGGCGTGCGCGCCGAGCATCGCGAGCCCGGCCAGCGCCGTGGCGCGGGTGCCCATGCCCACCAGCAGGATGATCAGGCCCAACTGGCTGACGGTGCCGAAGGCGAGGATGAGCTTGAGGTCCTGCTGGCGGAGTGCGCGGTAGCCGCCGAGCAGCAGCGTGCCGCAGCCGAGCACCACGACCATGGCCTGCCAGACGGCCAGCTCGGAGTACGCGGGCGCGAACCGGGCGACCAGGTACACCCCGGCCTTCACCATCGCGGCGGCGTGCAGGTACGCGCTCACCGGCGTCGGCGCCGCCATCGCCGCCGGCAGCCAGAAGTGGAAGGGGATCAGCGCGGACTTGCTCACGGCGCCCACGAGCAGGCACGCGACGGCGATCGTGATCGCCGTGCCGTGCGGCGGGTCGGCGATCACCTCGGAGATCCGGTACGTGCCCGCGGCCGAGCCGAGCAGGATGATGCCGATGAGCATCACCAGGCCGCCGGCCGTGGTGATGACGATGGCCTGCATCGCCGCGCGACGGCTGGCCTTGCGCTCGTTGTAGTGGCCGATGAGCAGGTACGACAGCACCGTCGTCAGCTCCCAGAACACGTACAACAGCAGCATGTCGTCCGAGACGACCAGGCCGAACATGGCGCCGGCGAACGCCGTGAGCGTCGCCGAGAAACGGCCCAGCCCTCGGGCGCTGGCGGAGAAGTACGCCGAGCAGTAGATGAGCACCAGCGCGCCGATGCCGCCCACCAGCAGGCACATCAGCCAGGACAGGGTGTCCAATCGGAACGCGAGCTCGAGGCCCAGGCCGGGGATCCACTGGACCACCTCGACCGGGCCGTTCCCGGCCATGACGTCACCGCTGAGGGCGAGGGCCCACACCGCCACCGACGCAGGGGCCAGCGCGAGGACCCAGAACGCTTTGCGCCCCAGCCACGACACCAGCGCAGGCGCAGCCAAGGCTGCGACGAGATGCACGGCGAGCAGTGTCAGCACGTCCGCTCCGTCCTGTGGTGGGCGGGTGGTCGGTCAGACCCCTGGGGGCAGGGGAAGTACGTGTGTTTTTGACTGGTGCGGGCAGCTTCGAGCACGCGTGACGACCACAGTGGGCCGACCACGATGCGTGACTGGATTGGCACGCAGCCTACCAAGCGCGAATGTATGCCTCGGTCGCCTGATCAGCCGTGACGGCTGGCTGACCGCGTGCGAAGGTCCTCCACCCACCCCCAGCGGGACCCGCTAGCGTGACCTGGTGACCGCCCTGGAGATCGTCTGCCTCGTCGTCGTGGTCCTCGCCACCTTGGTCGGCACGGCGGTGTTCGTGAGAGGCGCTGTCGCCATCGTCCGCACGGTCCGGACGGGGACGTCGGAGCGCGGCCGGTGGCGTCCGGTGGGGCCCCGCCTGCGCATCGTCCTCGACGAGGCGCTGAGCCACGACCGCTTCCAGGGCCGCCCTGTGGTGCGGGCCGCGCACTGGGCGGTGATGCTCTCCTTCCCGGTGCTGTTCTTCACCCTGGTGACGGGATACGCGCAGATCGTGGACCAGCGTTTCGCGCTCCCGCTGATCGGCCACCTCCCGCTGTGGGAGTGGATCACCGAGGCCATCGCGTGGGCGTCGCTGGTCGGCATCGTGGCGCTCATCGGCATCCGCCAGCGGCGCCGCCCGCGACCCAGCGACCCGGCCAGCGAGCAGCGGCGGTCGCGGTTCTTCGGGTCCAACGAGGCCCAGGCGTACTTCGTCGAGGCGACCGTGCTGCTGGTGGTGCTGGCCGTCCTCGTGCTCCGCGGGCTCGAGCACGCGCTGCTCGCCCAGGACGCGACGACCGCGCACCTGGCGGGGGCGTGGCACTTCCCGCTGACGGCCTGGTACGGCGCCCCCCTGGAGGGCCTGTCCACCGGCGCCCTCGAGGCGGCCGTGGTGGTCGCCGCGACCGTGAAGATCCTCGTGTCGATGTCGTGGTTCGTGGTGGTGGGCCTGCAGCCCACGATGGGCGTGGCTTGGCACCGGTTCCTCGCGGTCGTGAACATCTACGCCCGCCGCTACCCGCAGGGCGGCGTGTCCCTCGGCCCTCTGCAGCCCATCCAGGTGGGCGGGGCGGCGCTCGACATGGCCACCATCGAGGACCTGCCCGACGACGCGCGGCTGGGCGTCGGCGCCATCGAGGACTTCACGTGGAAGGGCCTGCTCGACTTCGCGAGCTGCACCGAGTGCGGCCGCTGCCAGGACCAGTGCCCTGCCTGGGCGACGGGCAAGCCGCTGTCCCCCAAGCTCGTGACGTTGGCCCTGCGCGACCACGCGGCCGCCACGGCGCCGTACCTCCAGGCGGCTCGGTCCGCCGGGGCGGACGGTTCCGGGGCCACGGCCGACGAGTCGCACGCCGGCCTCGACCTGATCGGCGCGGGCGTGCTCGACCCGGACGCGCTGTGGGCCTGCACCACGTGCGGCGCCTGCGTGCAGCAGTGCCCCGTGGACATCGAGCACGTCGACGCGATCGTGGACGTGCGCCGCTACCAGGTGCTCATGGAGTCGGCGTTCCCCAAGGAGCTCGGGGGCACGTTCACGAAGCTCGAGCGGCAGGGCAACCCCTGGGGGCTGCCGGCGCGCGCCCGGCTCGACTGGGCCAAGGGGCTGCCCTTCGACGTGCCCGTGGTCGGCGCCGACGTCGACTCCGCCGCGGACGTCGACTACCTGTTCTGGGTGGGCTGCGCGGGCGCCTACGAGGACCGCGCCAAGCGCACCACCCGCGCCGTCGCGGAGCTGCTGCACACGGCCGGTGTCTCGTTCGCGGTGCTGGGCGACGGCGAGTCCTGCACGGGCGACCCGGCCCGCCGCGCCGGCAACGAGGTGCTGTTCCAGATGCTCGCGACCGCGAACGTCGAGACGCTCAACGAGGTCGGCGCGCAGGCCATCGTCGTCACGTGCGCGCACTGCTTCAACACCATCAGCCGTGAGTACCCGCAGCTGGGCGGGCGGTACGACGTGGTGCACCACAGCGAGCTGCTCAACCGGCTCGTCGCCGAGGGCCGCCTGACCCCCACCGACCCCCAGCCCGGGACCCCCGCCGACGGGCAGCGCGTCACCTACCACGACCCCTGCTACCTGGGCCGGCACAACCAGGTGTACGCGCCCCCACGCGAGCTGCTGGGCGCGCTGCCCGGCGTCGAGCTCGCCGAGATGCCCCGCAACCGCGAGAACTCCTTCTGCTGCGGAGCCGGTGGCGCCCGCATGTGGATGGAGGAGTCGATCGGCACGCGCATCAGCACCAACCGGGCGGCCGAGGCCGTCGCGACGGGCGCCGACGTCGTGGCCACCGCCTGCCCGTTCTGCACGGTCATGCTCTCCGACGGGGTCGCCGCGCAGCCCGCCGCCGCCGGTGGCGTCTCCACCCCGCCGGTGGGCGTCCCCGAGGTCGTCGACATCGCCCAGCTCCTGCTCGACCGCGTCCGCGCCCGCGACTGACCCCGTCGCGCCCGGCCTCGCGGGATGGCGACCGCGTCCGGCGTCTCGGTGGGGACCGCTAGGCGGTACTCGCGCGTCTGAAGCGTGGACGCGAGCCTTCCGCCGCCTCCTCCAGCGACCTAGCGTTATCGAGGAGACGCGACAGGCCGGGGGGCAGTCATGTCGGACGACGCCACACACCGCGGCACGCCGGGGGATGACAAGGGCCCTCGCAGACGACGGCGGCCCTGGTACTTCTGGCCGGTCGCCGCGGTCGCCTTCGCGGTCATGGCCTTCGTGTTCTTCGGGCTCGGAGCGGCCGCTGGCACCGTGCCGAACACGACCTCCCCGCCTCAACAGGCGGAGGGCAGCTCCCCCGCGCCGGACCCATCCGACCCGGACCCAGACGACGTGGAGCGGCAGCGTGACCGGGCGGTCGACGAGGCGGAGCAGTGCGCTGAGGACCTCCTCGCCGCCACGGCCGCAGCCAAGAACGCGCTCGACGACCTCGAGGAACGTGAGGCTGCGGTCTCCCAGGAGGAGGACCGGCTCGACGAGCTCGCCGTCGCCCTGAAGGGGCGGGACGACGACATGGCGGCAAGCCAGCAGGCGCAGGATGACCGGACGAAGGAGCTGGACGCGGCGAGCGCCGAGCTCCAGGCCCGCGAGGACGAGCTCGCAGCGGCGCAGCGCGAGCACGACGACCGCACCAAGGAGCTCGCCGCCGCCAGGACCGAGCTCGAGGAACGGACGAAGGCCGTGTCCGAGGCCGAGGAGAAGATCCGCGGCGCAACGCCGACGCCCGCAGCACCTCCGGAGCCGGCGCCGACATCAGAACCCGCGCCCACGCCTGCGCCCGCACCGGCGGCACCGCCACCTCCACCACCTCCTCCCGCGCCCGCACCCGCGCCCGATGTCGACGCGTACTACGAGAACTGCGCGGCCGCGCGAGCCGCGGGCGCGGCTCCGGTCTACGTCGGGGAGCCCGGCTACGGCCCCCATCTCGATCGCGACCGGGACGGCGTCGGCTGCGAATGACCCTCGGCGGAGAGGCCGCCACCCGTGCGGAGAGGGCGGCGGGCGATGAGCGGGCGGGCCACTGCTCGACGTACCGTGGAAGCGGACCCGATCGGCTGGGGGCAGCCATGGCGGACGACGATCGCGCGGAGGACTGGGGCCCGGGGGCGGCGGTGAGGCCGGCTGGGAGCACACCCCGCAGACGCGCCCTGTACGACCGGCCGATCCTGATCGCCTGTCTGGCGGCTGGCCTGGCGGTGGGCCTGCTGGCGGGGTTGTCGCTGGCGACGCTGCGGGTCACCCGCACCCCGGTGTACCGGGCGCTGGCGGACCACGTCCAGCAGCTCGCGGACCAGCGGGACGAGGCGACGGGCACGGTGGAGTCGCTCCGCGAGGACCTGGAGTCGTCGCAGCAGACGGCGCAGGGCCTGCAGGCCAAGGTCGTCGAGTTCGAGGGGATCCAGGCCCAGGACGCGGCGCGCGACGGCGCCCTCGCCGAGCGGGAGGCCGCGCTGACGGCGGGCGAGTCGGCGCTGGCGGCGAACCGGCAGGAGGCCGAGAAGCGGGAGAAGGCCCTGGCCGCCAGGGAGTCGACGATCAAGGACCGGGAGAAGGCTGTCAGCGCCAAGGAGGGGCAGGTGTCCCGCGCTGACGCGGCGACCGGCACGTCGAAGGCGACCGGCGGCAGCGCTGCGGAGAAGGCGGCTCTCGAGGCCCGCGCCGCCGAGGTGGAGCGTGCCGCCGCGAACCTCGCGGCACGGGAGGCGGCGGTGAGCGCCCGGGAGTCGAAGGTCAGCGCCCGGGAGGACGCGGCGTCGAGGGCTGGCTCGGCCCCGCCCACGTGCACGCCGCCATCAGCGGCCGGGGCCCCAGCGCCTCAGCCCGCGCCTGCGCCCGCTCCCGAACCGGAGCCAGCACCTGCGCCCGAGCCGGAGCCTGCCGTGCCATGACCCGCCGCGGCGTGCGACGGGCCTAGAGGTCCTCGGGCGCCACGAGGAACTCCGCGGCGTCGGCGATCTCGCCGCCGACCGCGGCGTGCAGCTCCCGCACGATGGCCTGCATGGGAGGGATGGCGCGGCCGCGGGCGACCTTGTGCGCGAATGAGGGCCGCTCGAGCTCGAGCTCGTCGACGTCGGACGGCTCCCAGCGCACCCGGTACGCGACGGCGCCGGCCCTGGTCCACGGCAGGTCGCGGAGCAGCGGGGGCAGGATCTCCTCGGCGCCGACCTCGAGCGCGACGAGCCCGTCGACCCCGAGGTCCACGATCGCGCCGAACCCCTCGCGCGGCGGCGGGTCCGCGAGCATCGCCGCGTCGTAGGCAAGGGCCTCGGCGACGAGCCGCTCGCGCTCCCGCTCATCCTGGACGCCATGCTGCGCCAGCGCCGCGCTCAGCCCTGAGCCGCCGCGCTCGGGCAGGCCCGTGCCCATGATCCCGGCGAGCGCCCGGCGCCCCGCGTCGGTGGCCGGTCCTGCCCAGGGCGTCCCGTCCATCGCGAGGCGGGCGCGCGGAACCGCCCGCTGCACCACGGCCAGGGCCTCGTCGGGCTCGAGCCAGCGGCTGCTGTAGAGCGTGAGGTCGATGGTCCCGTCGACGTCGGGGTGGAGCACCACGCCGTGCTCGCCGGTGCGCACGGCGCCGCCCAGCCGGCGCGCCGCCGCGACCAGCCACAGCAGCACGCGCTCCTCCTCGCGGATGGGCATCGCGTCGGGGAAGGCCCGCTTGAGGCCGTCGCGGTCGCCGCCCGGGTACGGCTTGGCGCCGCGCTCACGAGGGCAGGCCGCGTCATACACGACGGCGGTCTGGGCGGGGAGCCCCAGGCTCACGGCCTCGGCCTGGTCCACGGCGTAGGGGCCTGTCAGGGTGGAGAGCCGCGAGACGCGCAGCACCCCCGGCTCGACGGGCGCCGAGGAACGACCACGCCCGGCCGCCCGATCCGGCTCGGCTCCGGGCAGCCGCTCCCAGCGGGCGGACGGGAACCGGCTGATGGCGAGCACCTCGACCTCGTCGGCCCCGATGCCCGCGGGGAGCGCGAGGAGGTGACGCGTGCGCAGGCCCAGGTCGTCGAGCGGGATCCGGGGCAGCACAGGGGGCCAGACCACGGTCCTAGACCTCCGTGCGGTGGAAGCTCTGCCACGAGCGCGACGCTGTGGGACCGCGCTGGCCCTGGTAGCGCGAGCCGTACTCGCTCGACCCGTAGGGGTGCTCGGAGGCCGAGGACAGCCGGAAGAAGCACATCTGGCCGATCTTCATCCCGGGCCACAGCAGGATCGGCAGCGTCGCGACGTTCGACAGCTCGAGCGTGACGTGCCCGGAGAACCCGGGGTCGATGAAGCCCGCCGTGGAGTGCGTGAGGAGGCCCAGGCGCCCCAGCGACGACTTGCCCTCCAGACGCGCCGCGATGTCGTCCGGCAGGGACACCGCCTCGTACGTGGAGCCCAGGACGAACTCCCCGGGGTGCAGCACGAAGGGCTCGTCTCCCTGGACCTCCACCAGCCGGGTGAGGTCCGGCTGCTCGGCCGCGGGGTCGATCACCGGGTACTTGTGGTTGTCGAACAGCCGGAAGAACCGATCGAGCCGGACGTCGATGCTCGACGGCTGGAGCATGGTCGCGTCGTAGGGATCGAGCTGGACCCTGCCGGACTCGAGCTCGGCGGTGATGTCGCGGTCGGAGAGAAGCACGTGCCCACCGTAACGGTCACCCGTGCCCCACCGTTCCCAGAGGGGGGGCGAGGGTCTATGCTCGTGCCCGTGAGATCGCGTGGGAGCGCTCTCGCGCCCACCCAGCGCCGCGTCGGCCACTTCCCGCACAGCCGCGGGAGCACCCCCATGGACGCGCGGCACCTCCGAGCACGCGAGAGGCACAACGAATGCGGTACGGCCACTTCGACGACGCAGCCCGCGAGTACGTCATCACGACGCCTCACACGCCCTACCCCTGGATCAACTACCTGGGCTCAGAGCAGTTCTTCTCGCTCCTGTCGCACCAGTCGGGCGGGTACTCGTTCTACCGCGACGCCAAGATGCGCCGCCTGACGCGATACCGCTACAACAACATCCCCACGGATGAGGGCGGCCGGTACTTCTACATCAACGACGGCGGCGACGTCTGGACCCCGTCCTGGATGCCGGTCAAGGCCGAGCTCGAGCACTTCGAGGCCCGCCACGGCCTGGGTTACTCGACCATCACGGGCGAGCGGGGCGGCCTGCGGGTCGAGTCGCTGTTCTTCGTGCCGCTCGGTGAGAACGCCGAGGTGCAGAAGGTCACGGTGACCAACACCTCCGCCGCGGCCAAGAGCTTCACGCTGTTCTCGTTCGTCGAGTTCTGCCTGTGGAACGCCCAGGACGACCAGACGAACTACCAGCGCAACCTGTCGATCGGCGAGGTCGAGGTCGAGATGGACGGGCCGTCCGGCTCGGCGATCTACCACAAGACCGAGTACCGCGAGCGCCGCGACCACTACGCCGTCTACGGCGTGAACGCCCAGGCCAGCGGCTTCGACACCGACCGCGACACGTTCGTGGGCGCCTACAACGGCCTGGGCGACGCCGCGGTGCCGCTCGCCGGGAAGTCGGCCGGCTCGGTCGCCTCCGGCTGGTACCCGATCGGCTCCCACTCGCTCGACATCACGCTGGCCCCGGGCGAGTCCGCGAGCCACACCTTCGTGCTCGGCTACATCGAGAACCCGCAGGACGAGAAGTGGGCCCCGGCCGACGACGCCGCGGGCATCGCCGACAAGCAGGTCATCAACAAGACGCGCGCCCACGAGCTCCTGGCCCGCTTCGCGACGACCGAGCAGACCGACGCCGCGTTCGAGGCGCTCAAGGCCCACTGGACCGAGCTGCTCTCCGGCTACTCGGTGTCCAGCACCGACGAGAAGCTCGACCGCATGGTCAACGTGTGGAACCAGTACCAGTGCATGGTCACGTTCAACATGTCCCGCTCGGCCTCGTACTTCGAGACGGGCATCGGGCGCGGGATGGGCTTCCGCGACTCCAACCAGGACCTGCTCGGCTTCGTGCACCTCATCCCCGAGCGCGCCCGCGAGCGGATCCTCGACATCGCCGCCACGCAGTTCCCGGACGGCTCGGCGTACCACCAGTACCAGCCGCTGACGAAGCGTGGGAACAACGACATCGGGTCGGGCTTCAACGACGACCCGCTGTGGCTCATCGCCGGCGTGGCCGCGTACATCAAGGAGTCGGGCGACTTCTCGATCCTCGACGAGCAGGTGCCGTTCGACAACGACGAGTCGCTCGCCGAGTCGCTGTTCGAGCACCTCACGCGCTCGTTCCGCTACACAATCGACAACCGCGGCCCGCACGGCCTGCCGCTGATCGGCCGTGCCGACTGGAACGACTGCCTCAACCTCAACTGCTTCTCCAACGAGCCGGGCGAGTCGTTCCAGACGACCGAGAACCAGGCCGGCGGGGTCGCGGAGTCCGTGTTCATCGCCGCGCAGTTCGTCCTCTACGGCGCCGAGTACGCCGAGCTGGCCGAGCGCCGTGGCCTGGCCGACGTCGCCGCCGAGGCGCGCGCCGCGGTCGAGGACATGCGCGCCGCGGTGCTGTCGCACGGCTGGGACGGCGACTGGTTCCTGCGGGCGTACGACTTCTACGGCAACAAGATCGGCACGGACGAGAAGCCCGAGGGCAAGATCTGGATCGAGCCGCAGGGCTTCGCGGTCATGGCCGGCATCGGCGTCGAGGGCGCCGACCCGACCACGCCCGAGGCCAAGGCCAGCCCCGCGATCAAGGCGCTCGACTCGGTCAACGAGATGCTCGCCACCGACCACGGCATGGTGCTCCAGTACCCGGCCTACACGAGCTACCAGATCGAGCTCGGCGAGGTCTCCACGTATCCCCCGGGCTACAAGGAGAACGGCGGCATCTTCTGCCACAACAACCCGTGGGTCATCATCGGCGAGACCGTGGTGGGTCGTGGCGCGCAGGCGTTCGACTACTACAAGCGCATCACGCCGGCGTACCGCGAGGACATCTCCGACGTGCACAAGCTCGAGCCGTACGTGTACGCGCAGATGATCGCTGGCAAGGAGGCCGTGCGGCACGGTGAGGCCAAGAACTCGTGGCTCACCGGCACCGCCGCGTGGAACTTCGTGGCCGTCTCGCAGTACCTGCTGGGTGTGCGCCCGGGCTACGACGGCCTGGTCGTCGACCCGCAGATCGGCCCGGACGTCCCCGAGTACACCGTGACCCGCCGCGCGCGGGGCGCCGTGTACGAGATCACGGTGACGAACTCCGGCGCCCCGGGGGCCCGTGCGGCCCTCGAGGTGGACGGTGTGGCGGTCGACGGCAACGTCGTGCCGTACGCCCCCGCCGGCTCCACGGTCAAGGTGCGCGCCACCCTCTGACCTGCCGTATCCCGCCGTGGGCCGGGTGTGCTGAGCTGCTGCTCAGACGCCCGGCCCACGGCGTCCAACGAGCGTGAGGGGTCCCCGCCCACCGACCCCCTGCGGCGGGACATCCACTGACGGTCGGGCCGACCCGAGCACCGAAGGGCACAGCGACGATGCGCTACGGCCATTTCGACGACGACGCGCGCGAGTACGTCATCACCCGACCCGACACCCCGCGCGCGTGGAGCAACTACCTGGGCTCCCGGCGGTACGGCGGCATCGTCACGCAGAACGCCGGCGGGTACAGCTTCTACCGGTCGGGTGGCACGGGGCGCCTGCTGCGGATGCGGTTCAACGGGGTGCCGCAGGACGAGAGCGGCCGGTACGTCTACCTGCGCGACGATGTGACGGGCGACTTCTGGTCCGCGTCGTGGCAGCCCGTCGGCAAGCCGCTCGACGGCCCAGGCGCGTACCGGGCGACCGTCCGCCACGGGCTCGGGTACTCGGTGCTCGAGTCCTCCTACGCGGGCATCGACACCGAGATGACGATGTTCGTCCCCCGCGACCAGGCCTTCGAGCACTGGTCGCTGCGGATCACCAACACCGGCGCCGAGCCGCGCGTGATCTCGGCGTTCTCCTACGCCGAGCTGGCGAACGACTGGGGCTTCCGCCAGGACCTGGAGAACCTCCAGTACAGCCAGTACGTGGTCCGGGCCGACTACCGCGACGGGTTCATCCACCGGGTCAACCGCACGCGGGCCGCGACGAGCGAGTGCTGGTTCGCGCTCAGCGGCGCCGAGGTCGTCTCGTTCGACACCGACCGCGACGCGTTCCTGGGCGCCTACCGCACCACCGCGGCCCCGTTGGCCGTCGAGAAGGGCGAGTGCTCGGGCAGCGAGACGTGGGGTGACAACGCGTGCGCGTCCCTGCACACGCGCCTCGAGCTGGCGCCCGGCGAGACCCGGCAGATCGTCTTCACCCTGGGCGTCGGCTCCCCCGACGAGCCCTGGGACGACGGGGACGCCGTGCTGCCTCCCGGCCGCGAGCTCGTCGCCGCGCACGCGACGCCCGAGCGCATCGCCGCCGAGGTCGACGCGCTGCGCGAGGAGTGGGCGGCCCGGCTCGCGCCGCTGCACGTCACCACCCCCGACCCGCAGCTCGACTCGATGGTCAACGTGTGGCACGCCTACCAGACGCACATGACGTTCAACTGGTCCCGCGGGGTCTCGCTGATCGAGGCGGGCGACCGTGACGGCCTCGGCTTCAGGGACACCGCCCAGGACATCTTGGCGATCGTGCACTCCATCCCCGACGCCGCCCAGGAGCGCCTGAACCTGCTGCTCACCGGGCAGACCGCCGAGGGCGGCGCGCTGCCGCTGGTCCACCCGCTGACCCACACTCCGGGCAAGGAGCAGGCCCCGCAGCTCGAGCAGTACCGCAGCGACGACGCGCTCTGGCTGCCGATGTCGGTCACCGCCCTGGTCAACGAGACGGGCGACCTCGACTACCTGTCGACCACGCTGCCCTACGCCGACGCGGGCGAGGACACCGTGCTGGGCCACCTGGTGCAGGCGCTGCGCTTCTCGCTCGAGCACCGTGGCGCGCACGGGCTGGTCCAGGGCCTGGCGGCCGACTGGAACGACTGCCTGCAGTTCGGCGTCGAGGGCGAGTCGATGTTCTCCACGTTCCTGCTGGCCAACGGGCTGCGCGCGGTCAGCGAGCTCGCGGCGCTGATCGGCGACGGCTCCGTGGCGGCGTGGTGCGTCGAGCAGCTGTCTCTGCTGCTCGAGGCCATCGAGGGCGCGTGGGACGGCGAGTGGTACGTGCGGGGCATCTCCGCCGTCGGGGTCCCGCTCGGCTCCGCGGACGCCGACGAGGGCCGCATCTACCTGGAGCCGAACGTGTGGGCGGTGATCTCCGGGGCGGCGAGCCCGGGGCGCGCCCGGCAGGCCATGGACGCCGTCCACGAGCACCTGTCCTCGGAGCACGGGGTCGCGCTGTGCGCGCCCCCGCACACGCGCCCCCTGGACGGCGTCGGGCTGTCGTTGCTGGTGTTCCCGCCCGGGCACAAGGAGAACGGCGGCATCTTCTGCCACGCGACCGCGTGGGCCGTCGTCGCCGAGGCGATGCTGGGCCACGGGGAGCGGGCGTACGAGTACTACCGCGCCTACCTGCCGGGCCGGCACAACGACGACGCCGGCCTCCGGCAGACCGAGCCCTACGTGTACTCGCAGTTCACGCACGGCCCGTCGTCCCCGCGGTTCGGGCAGTCCCGCAACCCGTGGCTGACGGGCGCCGCGAGCTGGACGTACGTGGCCGTGACGCAGCGGATCCTCGGCGTCAGGCCGGTTCCCACGGGGCTCAAGGTGGACCCGTGCGTCCCCGCCGACTGGGACGGGTTCACGGTGCGACGAGACTTCCGAGGTCGATCGGTGACGATTCAGGTCGCCAACCCGGACGGAGTGAACAGAGGAGTGGCAATGCTCAGCGTGGACGGCACAGCAGTGGACGGGGACATCGCTCCCACGGACCTGCTCCGGGACGGCTCCCTGGTCGAGGTGGTGCTCGGATGAGCGCCTCCCCGGTGATCGAGCTCGAGTCGTCCGGGTGGCGCCTCGGCGTGCTGCCCCGCACCGGAGCCTCCCTGGCCCACGGCCGCGTCCTCGTGGACGGGGAGTGGCTCGACCTGCTGCGCCCCACCCGCCCGACCGCCTACGGCAACCCCGAGCTGTGCTCGAGCTTCCCGATGGTCCCGTGGTCCAACCGCGTCCGCGACGGCCAGCTCCGCTTCCGCGGCCGCTCGTGGACCCTGGCGCACAACGGCGCCGACGGCACCGCGATCCACGGCGCCACCCGCGACCACACCTGGCAGGTCGCCTCGCAGGCGTCTGACCGCGTCGAGCTGACCCTCGACAGCCGCGGCCTGGTGGGCGTGAACTTCCCCTGGCAGTTCCGCGCCGCGATCGCCTACGCGCTGGACGGCGACCGGCTGACCGTCACCACCACCGTGGAGAACGTCGACACCGAGCCCTTCCCGGCCGGGTTCGGCCACCACCCGTACTTCGAGCGGCGCCTGCGGCCCGTCGAGCAGCACGGGACGCCAGGCCCGGACGAGGACGCCGACGGCTCCGACGCGCTGCTCGAGCTCCCCTTCGATCGGGCGTTCCCCCTGGCCGAGGGCATGGCCACCGGGCCCGCGGGCGACATCCCGGCGCGCGCCGACTACCGCGCGGCCCGGGTGATCGGGCACGACTTCGTCGACGACGTGCTCACCGCGCAGCGCGACGGCGAGCCCGCGGCCCGTCTCGCGTACCCCGACCACGGCCTGGGCGTGCGCCTGGACATGGACCCCGTCTACGAGAGCCTCGTGGTGTACGTGCCCCGCCGGCGCGCGTACTTCGCCGTGGAGCCCGTGACCAACACGAACGACGGGTTCGGGCTCTTCGAGGACGGCGTGCCCGGCACCGGGGTGTTCGTGCTCGAGCCCGGCGAGTCACGCACCGGCTCGTTCAGCCTCACGCTCGAGCGCTGACACCCCCTCGGCCCTGCTGGCCGGACCCCCGGTGGACGTGATCCACCCCTGGGGGTTCGGTCCAGCGGCTCGGGCGGGTATATTGGTCGGCGCGTGGCCGACGTCGACCGTCAGCCGATCGCGCGGGTGTAGTTCAGTGGTAGAACTTCAGCTTCCCAAGCTGATAGCGCGAGTTCGATTCTCGTCACCCGCTCCGAGTAGTCACCCCAGGTCAGAGGGGCAAGGGTGCCCCGCTGCCGGGACGGACGACGCGTTCCAGATGGTGTCACGACCATGGGTAAGCGGCGGTGCGGATCGATCGCGAGTCACCTTCGGGCCACTTCCAGGCGAGCGCTCCCGTCGGCAATGGCCAGATGAAGCCGATCGGGATGGTCAACAACGAGGCTCTGGCTGAGCATTCGCTAACTGAGCACCGAGTCCGACACGGAGGCGGCTTGGCTGCGACCGATCCGACCGATGTTCCGGTCGCCGTCTACTTGGGCAACGGTGGGCAGGTCGCACCGCAGGCGACCGGGCATGATGCACGAGCGAGAGGAGCACGACCGACCGCTCCCCCAGGGCGTGAGGCGAGGCCGGTTCAGTGGGTCTCAGATGCGGCGGGCAGCTCCCATCAGCACAAGTGAGCGTCCGCCGAACGATGGCAACGGCGGCGTCATCGGGTTCACGTTCTCACGGTGACCACGTTGCCACACATGCTGCGGAACCAAACCAGGCGGGTCAGGCGGCGGGGTCCCGTTGCCCGGTTGCCCGGTTTCCCAGTCTCCTCGGTCGGCCGGTCCGTGCGCCGACGGCACATACCGGGGCTCAGATCAGGAGTTTCCGCTGTTGTCGTCAGCGTCAACAACGTGCTGGACGGGAGTTCCTGGTGCACGCAACGCACCGCAGTGCACACAGGCCGACGCGCATCGCCCTCGGCACTGCCCTACACCCTCGCTCTTGAGAATCGAAAGCCCGAGCGGCTCACCATGGCCGCAGTACCCAACCGCCAACGGGCAATCAGGGCACCGCGGCCATGGCAAGCCATCGCACGATATTCGCTAATCGATGCGACCAGTCTCTGGGTCGACGCGGCCCAAGAAGTTGCGAATCGCCCGTATCAGCACAGCCTCATCGAGTTTCGCTCGATCGTTACGGGCAATCGAGAACCCAGGCCGCGGCCCGCCCGCATGCTCCCAGATGAGATCGTAGGCACCAGGTTCATCGGAACGTTCCTGGACATCAAACACTTCACCATCAACCGTCAGGCGCATGGGCTCGCCTCCTTCAAAGGTCAGTCACAATTGAACTTGAATGTGGGTGTGTACAGCCGGTCCGGGAGGTCTGCCACACCCACGACACACCTACCGCCGGCCGGACGGCATCGCCGTCATTCCGCTCGCGCTGCTCGGACCCTGAGAACTGCAGCCTCAAGGAGCATGGGGCCGCCGTGACCGTCAGCCCAGCCTCCGCGCCGGGGGTCGCGCTAACGTCGGCGGATGCGCATCATCGACCACGACGGCATCGTTGTGCAGCACCTCGACGAGGTCGGGCCCGTCATCGCCACGTCCGCGGACACGTCCGACCTGATCGGCAACGCGTGGGCGGCGCAGGCCGACCTCGTCGCCGTGCCTGTCAGCCGTCTCGACCCCGAGTTCTTCCGGCTGCGGTCCGGGATGGCCGGCGAGATCCTGCAGAAGGCCGTCAATTACCACCTGCAGATCGCGGTGGTGGGCGACATCAGCGAGCACCTGGCCGCGAGCGAGGCGCTGCGGGCGTTCGTGGCCGAGTCGAACCGGGGGCAGCACGCCTGGTTCGTGCCCGACGAGGCCGCCCTCGAGGCCCAGATCGCCCGCATCAGGCGGGTGTGACCCGAGGACCGTTCAGCCGCTCCGACGTGCTCCCACCACCTGGGAGCGGCTGCCGTCCTCGCCGCAGGAGAGGAGAACGACCTCGCTCAGGCCCAGCCCGCCCGCTGAGTGGCGGGACCGCGCCCCGCCGCCACGCCCGCCCGGCCGGCCGTCACTCCTCGACGAGGCAGCCGTAGGTGTCCGGCAGCTCGACGTAGAACGGCGACTCGTCCGGGCAGGTGGCCGCGTCGGAGACCTCCACGATGACCTTGTAGTCGTGCGGCCCGTCGCAGGGCACCTCGTCGAGCATGTCGCTGGACGCGTCGCTCCAGCAGGAGCCCGTCAGCTCGCCGGCGCTCGGCGGCGAGTCGTCGGCCATCGCCCCGAGGGCGAGCACCCCGACGACGAGGCAGGCGACGGCGCCGCCCGCGACGGCCACCCGGCCGATCGTGCTCCCCCGGCCGCCCACAGACCGCACGGCCCGGTGCATGCGCCAGGCCCGCCAGAACAGCACGAGGCCGAAGAGCATCCCGCCGGTCCAGATGGTGCCGCCGCCCGAGGATCCGGCGGCGTAGAGGGCCGAGCCGGCGCCGATGAGGAACACCAGGACGCCGAGGGCGAACACCCCGAGCGCCTTCTTCTGGGCCGCGGCGACCTCGGCCGGGTCGACGTCGGCCGGGTCGGCGCCGGTCGGCGGCACGTTGCCCAGCGGAGCGCCCATGACGGGGGCGGCGAGCGGGGCGCCCACGGCACGCGGGTCCCAAGCCGGCACCGTGAAGTCGACGATCGGGGCCGGCAGCCCTCCGTCGGTGAGCCAGTAAGTCCAACCGGGCTCGGGGAGCGGCCACTGGGCGTCCGGCGTCCAGCCGGGCTGCGGGCTCCAGCCGTCGGGGGCCGCTGGCCACGCTGGGGGTGTGTTGAACCGCATCGCGCGCTCCTAATTCTCTGGAGCGGCGCCTGTGCGCCCTGCCCCCGTGTGGGTGCGATCGTCCCGCAGTCGGGCGGTCGACGGAGGCGATTCGCGTCAACGTTCGCGCTGTTCACCCATTTGCGGGCGGGCTGTGAAGAACGGCCCGATTGGGGCGGGCGACATGGCTAGGCTCACGCGCCGTGACCCCTCCCAGCAACCACACGCCCCCTCCGTCTGCCCATGAGGCGCGTGAGCTCCTCCACCAGCTCCAGCGCGAGGGGTTCTCCGCAGAGGAGGCCGATCTCGCGCTGCGGGAGGCGGGCATCGTCCCGCCCGGGCCGGCGGGCTACGGAGCCCTCGAGGCCGGCCGCACGCCTTACCTCCTGGGCCTGCTCGCCTGGCTCCCGATCCCGTTCGTGAGCGTGCTGATCGCCGGGGTCGCGATGGCCGCGGCGTACCCGAGCCAGCGCAAGCGGTCGGCGCTGGCCGCTGAGAACGCCCGCCGCGCCGCGAACTGGGGGCTGACCTATGTGCTCGGCGTCGTCCTCAGCATCGCGGCGACCATCCTCATGGTCCTCGTCGCACAGGGCGCGGACACCGCAGGACCCGACGCGTCGCCGTGGCCGCTCGTGTTCTTGCTGCCCATCTTCGGGCTGGGCATCGCCCACCTGGTCATCACGATCATGGGCATCCGGCGCACCTCAAGCCTCCAGGCTTTCAATCCCCCGGGTGTGCCGTTCTTCCGCGCCGCCACCCCGGAGGTCGCGCGCGCCGTCTAGATCGCGGTCCGGCACGGGGCGGCGGGGCGCCCGCTGCCCCGGGTCAGGCGAGCTCGATGCCGCCCGCGACGCCGAGCAGCACATCGAGCACGGCCGCGACGGCGGGCCCGGGCTCGCGTCGGGTGGCGCGGTGGCGTGCGACCAGCCGGCGCGAGCCGAGTCCGGGCACCGTGACGACGCCGACCCCCGGGGGGATCTCGCCCTGCAGCGCGAGCGCGGGCAGCATCGCGACGCCTTGACCGGCGGCGACGAGGGAGAGCGCCACGTCGAAGTCGTAGTACTGGTGTCGGGTGCGGACCCGCTCCCCCAGCAGCGTGGCGACCCGGCCGAGCGCCCGGTCGGCCGCGGTGCCCGGCTCCGCGCCCACCCACAGGGCGCCGCGCAAGTCGTCGAGCTGCGTGGGGATCGCGACGGCGGCGGGCACCACGAGACGCCACGGCTCCTCGAGCAGCACGGTGTCCCGCACGCCGCGCGGCACGGTGGCGTCGGCGTCCTCGTCGCGCTCGAGCAGCACGATGTCGGCCTCGCCGGCGCGGAGCCTGCGCAGCGCCACGGCCGGCTCGAGCTCCTCGATGACCAGCTCGACGCCGGGGTGCCGTTCCTCGACGACAGTCGAGGCGGGCCCGACCACCGCCCGGATCGCGGTGCGGAAGGCCGCGACCGTGACTCGCCCGGAGACCTCCCCCGCGAGGGTCGCGATGGCCTTGCGGGCGTCCACGAGCTCGGCCTCGATGCGCTCGGCGGACTCCGCGAACACCCGCCCGGCGGGGGTGAGGGTCACGCCGCGGGGCCCGCGGTCGAGCACCTGGACCCCTTCCTCCGCCTCGAGCCGGGCGATCTGCTGAGAGACGGCCGAGGGCGTCACGCGCAGCACGTCGGCCGCCGCGTGCACGCCGCCGGCACGGTGCACGGCGAGCAGGATGGCGAGGCGTCGAGGATCGGTGGGCATCCAGCGATGCTAGGCCCGCCTTGGGGTCCTCGCGCGTTCCAGATGACCGTCCGACCTGCGTTGCTACCAGGATTTGGGCATCTGATGGGCCTTCCGTGGGGAATGCCAGGGGCGGCCGTAGCCATGTAGTTCCGCTAACCAGTGGTGCAAACAAAGTTCATTTGTGCTGAATAGCAAGACGGCCCCAGACTGTGCGCGAGCCGCCGCGAGAAACCTCCGTGACGGCACGGGAACCGTGGGTCACTGGAGCAAGTCGTGGACGTCGTCATCACCTCGCTGGGCTGGCTCGGCGCCATCATCTGCGTCACCGCCTACGGTCTCGTCTCGCGGGGCACCTGGTCCGCCTCGTCGACCCGCTACCAGGTGGCCAACATCGCCGGCGCCCTGCTGCTGTGCGTGGTGGCCGCCCGCTCGCAGGTGTGGCCGTCCGTGGCCTCCAACATCGCCTGGGCCCTGATCGGCGCCCACGCGCTGACCGCCCTCGTCCGCGGACGGCAGTCGCCCGCCGATGCCGCCGCCACGGCGGCGGAGCACTCCGCGGCAGGGGCCACGTCGCAGATGTCGCTGCTGCCCACCCAGGCCACGGCCGCCACCGCCGGGGCACGCCCGATGATGGCGCCGGCCGGTAGCACGGCCGACGACCTCGCCCACCTGCCGCCGAGCTCGGTCACCCTCGTCGCCTGACACGGGCGGGCCTCAGTCCCGAGCGGCGCCTCCGCGGCTCGCGGCAGGCGAGGCAGCACGGCCGCCCAGCGCGCCGTCAGGCGCCGCGGGCGCCCAACAGATCGGCGAGCAGCGCCTCCACCCGGCCGCGGATCTCATCCCGGATGGGCCGCACGGACGCGATGCCCTGCCCGGCCGGGTCCTCCAGCACCCAGTCCTCGTACCGCTTGCCCGGGAAGATCGGGCACACGTCGCCGCAGCCCATCGTGATCACCGCGTCCGAGGCCTGCACCGCCTCAGGAGTGAGCACCTTGGGCTGGGCCGCGGTGATGTCGATGCCGACCTCGGCCATCGCCTGCACCGCGACGGGGTTGATCTGCTCGGCGGGCATCGAGCCGGCCGATCGCACCTCGACGGCGCCGCCGGACAGCGCGGTCATGAACCCCGCGGCCATCTGGGAGCGGCCAGCGTTGTGGACGCAGACGAAGATCACGCTGGGCTTGTCGGTCATCGGGGGCTCCTTGCGGGGGTCGGTTCAGCGGCGGGAACGGGAGTGGAGGACGCCGGGACGGTCGGGTCGCCGGGGAACCACCGCCGGCCCGCCCACAGCGCGACGTAGACGAGGCCGACGAGCACCGGCACCTCGATGAGCGGCCCGACGACCCCCGCGAGCGCCTGCCCGGACGCGGCCCCGAAGGACCCGATGGCCACGGCGATGGCCAGCTCGAAGTTGTTGCCGGCGGCGGTGAAGGACAGCGTCGTGGTGGTGGCGTAGCCCATGCCGAGCGCGCGGCCCAGCAGGAAGGCGCCCCCGAACATCAGCACGAAGTACGCCAGCAAGGGCAGGGCGATCCGGGCGACGTCGGCGGGGCGGCTCAGGACCGCCTCCCCTTGCAGGGCGAACAGCACGACGATGGTGAACAGCAGGCCGTAGAGCGCCACGGGACCGATCTTGGGCAGGAACCGCTGCTCGTACCAGTCCCGGCCGCGCCGGCGCTCGCCCACCGTCCGGGTCAGGTAGCCGGCGACGAGCGGGACGCCGAGGAACACGAGGACGGACACGGCGATCGAGCCGATCGAGAACTGCGCGGAGGTGGTGGCCAGGCCGAGCCACCCCGGCAGCACCTGCAGGTAGAACCAGCCCAGGCCGGCGAACGCGACGATCTGGAACACGGAGTTGATCGCGACGAGCACCGCCGCGGCCTCGCGGTCCCCGCAGGCGAGGTCGTTCCAGATCAGCACCATCGCGATGCAGCGCGCCAGCCCGACGATGATCAGCCCGGTGCGGTGCTCGGGCTGGTCGGGCAGCATCAGCCACGCGAGGGCGAACATCAGCGCGGGCCCCACCACCCAGTTCAACGCGAGGGACGCCACGAGCAGCCGGCGGTCGCCGGTGACGCGGGCCGTCTCGGTGTACCGGACCTTGGCCAGCACCGGGTACATCATCACGAGCAGGCCCACGGCGATCGGCACGGACATCGACCCGACGGTGACGGCCTGGAGCGCGTCACCGAGAGCCGGGACGGCGCGCCCGAGCACCAGGCCGACCGCCATCGCGGCGAGGATCCACACAGGCAGCCAGCGGTCGAGCGCGGACAGCCGCCGCAGCACGGGGGCGGTCGGGGCAGCGGGCGCGGGCTGCGCAGGTGGCGCAGTGCGCGCAGCGGTCACGAGGGCTTGACCGCGCGGACGATCGCGCCGTGCATCCCGTCGGCGACCTCGTGCGTGAAGGCCACGTCGACATCGGCGAACCCCGCGGCGCGCAGGCCGTCCAGGTACTCGCTCCGGGACAGCGCGCCCGCGATGCAGCCGACGTGGGAGCCGCGCTCGGCGCGCTCGGCGGGGCTGAGGCGGTCCTCCGCGACGACGTCGGAGATGCCGACGCGGCCGCCGGGCGCCAGCACCCGGTGCACCTCGCGCAGGACCGCGGCCTTGTCGGTGGAGAGGTTGACGACGCAGTTGGAGATGACCACGTCCACGCTGCCGTCGGCGAGCGGGAGGTCCTCGATGGCGCCCTGGAGGAACTCGACGTTGGCCACGCCCGCCTTCTCGGCGTTGGCGCGGGCGAGGTCGAGCATCTCCGGGGTCATGTCGACGCCGTAGGCGAACCCCGTGGGCCCCACGCGCCGGGCGGACAGGAGCACGTCGATGCCCCCGCCGGATCCCAGGTCGAGCACGCGCTCACCGGGCGCGAGGTCGGCGACGGCGATCGGGTTGCCGCAGCCCAGCGAGGCGAGCAGCGCCTCGGCGGGCACCTGCCCGGCGCTCTGCGCGTCGTACAGCGCGCCGCCGAACCGGTCGTCGAGCTCGAGCGTGGTCCCGGCGCAGCATCCGCCGCCACCGTCGGAAGGGCTCGGCGCGGTGACCGCGAGCGCCGCGGCGGCGTATCGCGCCCGCACCTGGTCGCGCACGTCATCGGCCTGGGGCTGCTGCTCGCCGGGTCCGGACTCCGTCATGGTCTCCACCTCTCCGTCGGGCGCCGCTGTGCTCGCTGGCGCGGTCTGTCGCGCCCTCTGCCCAGGCGCACCCATCGACACCTGTCGATGGGAGGCTCCCACCATAGATCGACGGCTGTCAATATCGACGTCCGCCGATCTCATTCGCCATACTGGCTCGATGACCGGCGCGACCATGACCACCCCCGAGTGCTGCGGCACGCTCACCAGCGACACGCTCTCCGCGCCCGACGCCGCCGAGCTGGCCCGCACCCTCAAGGCCCTCGCCGACCCCGCCCGGCTGCGGCTGATCTCGCTGGTCGCCTCCCACGACGGCGCCGAGGCGTGCGTCTGCGACCTCGTCGAGCCGCTCGGGCTCAGCCAGCCCACCGTCTCCCACCACCTCAAGGTGCTAGTCGACGCCGGCCTGCTCACCCGGGACAAGCGCGGGGTCTGGGCGTACTACGCACTGGTCCCCGGCGCCCTCGAGGCGGTGGCCGGCGCCCTCGCCTCCCCAGTGGCGGACCCGCGATGACCACGCCGGCCGCCCTCCAGGTGTCGACCACCGCGCTCACGCCCGCCCATTGGCCCGCCGTGCGGGAGATCTACGCCGCGGGCATCGCCACCGGCCACAGCTCCTTCGAGGAGGACACGCCCAGCTGGGAGTCCTTCGACGCGGGACGGCTGCCCGAGCACCGCCACGTCGCGGTCGACACCGCCGGGCGCGTGCTCGGCTGGGCTGCGGCCTCCGCCGTCTCGTCGCGGTGCGTCTACGCGGGCGTCGTCGAGCACTCCGTGTACGTGTCCCCCGACGCCCACGGCCGGGGCGTGGGACGGCTGCTCCTGGACACCCTCATCGCCTCCACCGAGGCCGCCGGGATCTGGACGATCCAGTCGGGCGTCTTCCCCGAGAACACCGCGAGCCTCGCCCTGCACGCCTCCGCCGGGTTCCGCGTCGTGGGCGTCCGGGAGCGCGTCGGGCTGATGCGCTTCGGGCCCCTCGCGGGCCAGTGGCGGGACGTCACGCTCCTGGAACGCCGCAGCCCCGCCATCGGCTGACCTCCCGCGAGCGCTCCCCGCGGCGTGACCCTCCGCTCGAACTCGCGGAGCGGATGCCGCTCGCAGCACGGCACTCTGCCCCCATCATGGGTGAGGGGCCGACGCCGGCTCGTCGAGCCGGGGGAAGGGGTGGCGGATGACCGACCTGCTGTCCTCCCCCGCCATGCCCGGCGCGGCGCCCAGCGCAGCGGGCGGCCCGGACTGGTCCTGGCTTCCCGACGCCTCGGACGCCCCGACCGACGGCGACCTCGCGCGGTACCGCGCGCACACGGCCCGCCTGCTAGCCGATCACGGCGTCAGCCATGGCAGCGACGACAGCGAGCACGGCGCCCGGGACTGGCGCCTGGACCCCGTCCCCGTCGTGGTGCACGAGCAGGAGTGGGCGGCCCTAGACGCCGGCCTGGTGCAGCGCGCCGAGCTGCTCGACGCCGTGCTCGCCGACCTGTACGGCCCCCAGCTGCTGCTGCGCGACGACCTGCTGCCGCCCGCTGTCGTGCTGGGCCACCCGGGCTTCCTCCGCGCGGCGCACGGGTTGCCCGTGCGGGGATCGCGCCGCCTCGTGCTCAGCGCCACCGACCTGTCCCGCGACCCGGCGGGCGCCTGGACGGTGGTGGCCGACCGGACGCAGACGCCGGCCGGGGCCGGGTACGCGATGGAGGACCGCCGGGTCGTCGCCCGGGTGCTGGCGGGGGTTTACCGGCAGGCGCCCATCCAGCGGATCGGGCCGTTCTTCCACGCCCTGCGCCTGGCGCTGCGCGAGGCCGCGCCCGAGGGCGTCGAGGAGCCCCGCGTCGTCCTGCTCACCTCCGGCCCGTACAGCACCACCGCGTTCGACCAGGCGTACCTGGCGTCGATGCTCGGCCTGCCCATGGTCGAGGGCAGCGACCTGGTGGTCCGGGACGGGCGGCTGTGGGCGCAGGGCGTCGACGGCGCCGAGCCCGTGGACGTGGTGCTGCGCCGCGTCGACGACGACCTGTGCGACCCGCTCGAGCTCCGCGCCGACTCCCGGCTCGGCGTGCCCGGCCTGGTGCGCGCGCTGCGGGCCGGGTCCGTCGGGGTGGTCAACCCGCTGGGCAGCGCGGTGCTGGAAAGCCCTGGCCTGCTCGCCCACCTGCCGCGCCTGGCCCAACCGGTGCTGGGCCAGGACCTCGCCCTCCACGCCCCGCCCGCGTACTGGTGCGGGGACGAGTCCGCCCGCGCGCACGTCCTGAGCCGGCTCGACCGGATGGTGATGGTCCCCACCGCCCGAGGCGCGACCCCCGCCCGCGGCCGTGCGGTGCGCCCCGCCGCGCAGTTCCCCGGCCAGCTGCGGGGATGGCTGCTCAGCCGGGCGGAGCGCGAGGACCTCGCCGACCGGATCCTGGCCCACCCGGAGCAGTGGGTGGGGCAGGAGCCCATCGAGCCCTGGGACGCGGAGGCCGGCTCAGCCCAGCTCCGCACCTTCAGCGTCGCCCACCGCGGCGCGTACCGCGTGATGCGCGGCGGCCTGGCACGCGTCACGCCTGCGCCCCCGCCGGGCTCCGCCGAGCCCAGCCCGGTGGCCAAGGACGTGTGGGTGGTGTCCTCCGAGCCCGACAACCCCCCCGATCCGTGGGTCCACGGCGACGCCTCGGCCCAGCGCATCCCCACCGCCCTGTCGCCGCGCACCGCCGAGAACCTGTTCTGGATGGGCCGCTACGCCGAGCGGGCCGAGGGCGCCGTGCGCGCGCTGCGCGCCGCCGTGGACCGGTGGGAGGACTACCACCGCGCGCCCGGATCGGTGGGCGGCCAGGCTCTCGCGGCGCTGCTCGCCGCCCTGGACGTGAACGAGCCCCGAGCCTGGGCGGGCCGGGACCCCGGGGCACGCGGCGCCGATGGCGAAGGGCGGGACGCGGGGCGCCCGCAGGCCGCGACCACCGACCTGCGCACCCAGCTTCTCGAGCGGTGGCGCCCCGGCACCGTCGCGTGGTCGGTCCGCAGGCTGGCGGAGGCCTCCGCGGCGGTGCGCGACCAGCTCTCCCAAGACACCTGGCTGCCGCTGGCCAGCATGGAGCGCGCCCTGGCGGACGCCTCCGGCCCGGACCCGGGGTCCGTCGACCGCGCCGGCACGTCCGGCGAGGCGGGCGCCACGGGCATGGGGCCGGTGCTCGACCGGCTGCTCGAGGCGCTGGTCGCCGTCGCCGGGATCAGCGCCGAGAGCATGGTGCGCGATGCGGGCTGGCGGTTCCTCGACGCCGGCCGGCGCATCGAGCGGGCGCTCGGCGTGCTGGAGTCCCTCGACAGGACGGTGACCACCCGGCGGTCCGATGACGTCGACTCCTTGGTGGTCGAGTCCGTGCTGCTCACGCACGAGTCGATACTCACCTACCGGCGGCGCAACCAGTCGCGCGCGAGCGTGCCCACCGTCCTGGACCTGCTGCTGGCCGACGGGTCCAACCCCCGCTCCCTCGCGTTCCAGCTCGAGCGGCTGCGGGAGGACCTCGCCGCAGTGCCGACCCCGCCCGGAGCCTCGGAGTCGCTCGACCAGTGCGCCCGCCTGCTGCAGGACCTCGCAGACCTCGTCACGGAGGTCGACACGACGGCGGTGACCCTGCCCTCCGCGGACGGGCGCCGGGACCGGCTGACGGACGTCCTCGAGTCGATGCGCTGGCGGCTGCGGGCCGTGGCGGAGGAGCTCAACCGGGTGTGCTTCACGCACCCGACGCCCAGCCGCTCGTACGCCGAGGCCTGGGGCTCGAGCCGCATCGACCACGAGGCCCCGGAGCCGGGCCGATGACGACCGTCCCCCTGCCCCGCACGTACGAGGTGGTGCACCGCACCACCTACCGCTACACGGATCCGGTGACCCGCTCCTACGGTCGCACCACCCTGGTCCCCCGAGACCTCCCGGACCAGCACCGGCTGGACTCCGCGATCACGATCGACCCCGCCCCCGCGGACTCAGACGCGCACATCGACTACTTCGGGAACCGCTCGACGTACTTCGCGGTCACCACCCCGCACCGCGAGCTGGTCGTCACCGCGACGTCCACCGTGACGGTCTCCCGGGCTGCGGCCACCCCTGACCTGCTGCCCGACGTCTCGTGGGAGGACGCCGTGCGGGCTGTGCGCCCCGGTGGCGCCCTCGGAGGCGCCTCGGACGACGACCGGGTGGCCGCCGGGGTCGGGCTCGGCCACGACCCTGCCCCTCGACCGGGCGCGGCCAGCCTCCTCGAGCTGCGCGAGGCGCTGCTGCCGTCCCGGCACGTGGCGCTCTCCGAGGAGGTGCGGGCCTGGTCGGCGCGCACGCTCACCCCCGGCCGCCCGCTCTCCGAGGTGATCGCGGAGCTCTCCCGCCGGATCCACTCGGAGCTCGTCTACCGGCCCGGGTCGACGACGGTGGGCACCACGCAGGCCGAGGTGCTGGCGCAGGGGTCGGGCGTCTGCCAGGACTTCGCCCACCTGATGATCGCGGCCCTGCGGGTGCACGGGCTGCCGGCCCGGTACACCAGTGGGTACCTCGAGACGTCGCCGCCGCCCGGCCGCCCGAAGGCTCGGGGCGCCGACGCGTCGCACGCCTGGGTCTCGGCCTGGGTGCCGGGCGCGGGATGGGTCGAGGTGGATCCCACGAACGACGTCTTCGTGGGCGACCGGCACGTGATCCTGGGGTGGGGTCGGGATTACGCGGACGTGCCGCCGCTGCGGGGAGTCATCTTCACCGAGGGCTCGGGCTCCGAGCTCGACGTGTCTGTCGACCTCGCGCTGCTGGGCGCCCCGTCGGCGCCTTGATCGGCGTTCCCCACAGGCCGCCCACAGGGTCATCCACAGGATGACCCCGCATGGACACGCGGAGAACACAGGCCTGTGGATATCTCCTGTGGATAAGTGGCGCCTCGGCGCCCCTCGTGCGCACCCAGCCACCGACCGGCGTCAGCCCGCCGAGCCTCGGGTGCGCGCCCCCAGCTCCGCCGGGCTGACGAGGAACCCGCCGTCGTCGACCACCACGCCGCCCACCGCGGGCATCAGCGCGGCGACGACCCGGGCCACCACCGGCGCGATCCGCCCCCGGGCGATGAGGTGCGACCGCGTCGGCTGCAGGGCGTCGAGCTCGGCGGGCTCCGGCGGATGCCACCTGACCGCGTAGGCGAACGGCCCATGGTCGCGCCACCCCATGGTCGCGAGCACCCTCGGCGGATGCGCGCGACCGAAACGGACCCGCACGTCCCCGTCGTACTCGAACCGCGCCACGAGCTCGTAGGGCATCGCCGACGAGCCTGCCGGGCCAGCTGGGCCGATCGCGCCCGCCGGGCCGGTCGTCGTCACCCGCGCGCCGGGAAGGCGCGGCCGCACCAGCTGGACCAGCGCCTCCAGTGGCAGCGCCACCGCAGACCACAGGGCCAGGTCCACGACCAGCGCGGCGTCGTACGTGACGATCTGGGACCTGTCGGGCGCCACGACCACACCCCCGGCGTGCCGGGCGGCCGCCTGCACCCAGTGCGCCACCTCGGCGGGCGGCTGGACGTGGTCGTGCGCCACGGTGTAGCCGTCGAGCATCCGCGCCGCCGACCGCGGCGCTCCCCCGCCAAGCGGCGCCTCGAGCGGCTCCGGCCCGACAAGCACCACGCCGGGCAGCAGCCGCAGCACTCCCGGCTCCGCCGTGACGTCCTGGGTGACCCCCCGGAACCGGGCTCCGGCCATCGGGCGGGCCCTGCGTTGCGCCTGGGCGGCCGTGACGGGCGCCCGCTCCCACACGGCGCCGGGGAACCAGGCCTCCGCGAGGGCGGCCACGTCGACGCCGTGAGGCAGCCCGAGCACCGCGCCGGGTACGGGGGTGTGCATGACGCCGCACGCTACCGAGCCGATGCTGCCGGGAGATTTCCGGGCGGTCATCACCATGGGTCACGGTCATCGGAGCGCTCGTCACCGTTGCGTCCACCGCTACGTCCACAGGCTTGCGCGCCTGGATGGCACCTCTGTGCACACAGGTGTGGACAGAGCCTGTGGATAACTTGGTGCTCAGCCCCGGACGTCGTGGAGGTGGTGGACGACGTCGTGCAGGAAGTACTGCCCGATGGACCGGACCGTGAAGGCCGACCCGTTGGAGCGGATCCCGGGACGATCGAGCTCGTCCTCCCGCACCGCGTCGAGCTGGGCCGCGAACTCCTCGGCCGAGACCGCCAGCTCCTCCGCCACGACGACCGGGTCCTGGAGGTCGTACCGCTGCTCCACCGCGGTGGCGTCTTGGTCCCAGTTGTCGAAGAGCGGACCGTCCTCGGCGAGCATCCGGCGGACCCGCTCCGCGAACACACGGTGCACGTCGCGCACGTGGGCGCCGTACTCGAGCACCGACCACGTCGTCGGCTCCGGGCGAACCCGCACGTCAGGACGGTGCAAAGCCGCGACCCACCGGGGCACCAGGTCCCGGACCGTGCCGCCCAGCGCCGCTGGCGGCACCTCGTCCGAGCGGAAGCCGCACTCGGCGCACCCCTCGTCCACCACCCCGGTCCAGTCCTTGGTGTCGGGGATGATCGCGGCCGGACGGGCCTGCGCAGATCCGGGCATCTCGGGCGATGGCAGAGTCATGACCGCACAGTAGCGGCCCCTCGCGCGCGCGGCATCGGGCGACGATGCACTCTCCGATGGCCCGGCCTGACCCCAGTCCGGTCAGGGTGCCGCACGTCTCCCCCCGGGCGTGCGGCACCCCTCGCGGTCCAACCGGGGGGCGAACCCCTCGGCCGGAGTCGGAGACCCCCACGACCTGGATCTCCAGCGGCGGGTCAAGCCGGTGAAACCACCGTAGGCGCCCGCACGTTGCACCCGCGTTGCACTTTCCTACCGGTCTGGCGGTAATTCGACGCGAATGTCGGCACGGGCGCGGAGGGGCCCGCCCCTCAGCGCCGCAGGTGCCGGCCGGGGCCGATGCCCAGCTCCCGGGAGAGCAGTTCGAGCCTGCCCTGGGCCCGCGCCCAGCGAGGCGAGCCGGCGACCGACAGGTGCGCGAGCCGCTGCCACGCCTGCCAGTCCTCGGCGCCCTCGTCGGTGCCGACCCACCGCTCGATCGCCAGCGCGTCCTGCGACGCCAGAACCGACGCGCGCAGCTCGGCGCTCAGCTCCGCGCGCAGGCGCTCGACCCCGGGCGCCCGCGACCTGGCCAGCACCGGCCCCGGGTAGCTCGCCAGGGCGCCCGCCACGTCACCTGCCGCGAGGGCCGTGCGGACGGCGTCGGCGTCGGTGTACACGGGCACCGCCAACCGGTACGGCCGCGACTCCCCCAGCAAGGGCCCGACGGCCCGGCGCAGCCGCCACACCTCGGCGCGCACCGTCACGTCGCTCAGGTGGTCCGGGTGCAGGTGCACCGCGAGCTCCTCCCCGCTGAGCCCGCGCGGGTTCGCGGCCAGGAGCAGAATCAGCTCCGCATGCCGCAGGCTCAGGTTGCGGGTGACCCCCGGGTCCGGCCCGTGCAGCACCCCGGCGCCCTGCCCCAGCACGTCGAGCCGGGCGGTGCCGGGCGGGCGTGGCCCCACCCCCGCGCGCGGGTCCTGCTCAGCGGCGCCGATCCGCAGCGCGCCCGTGGCGGCGGCGAGCTCGAGCTCGACCGCCATCACCGTCGCCCGGACCAGCGAGAGCATCAGCCCCGACGCGACGTGGTCGCCGCCGGTGACGTCGAGGACCCCGAGCACGCGTCGGGTGGCGAGGTCCCGGACCGGAACCGCCGAGCAGCTCCAGGGCTGCACCGAGCGCGTGAAGTGCTCGGCCGAGAACACCTGCACCGGTCGGCGGGTGGCGATGGCCGTTCCCGGCGCGTTGGTCCCCGCGTACTCCTCGCCCCAGGAGGCGCCCTCGACGAACCCCACACGGTCGACGGCCTTGCGCACCTTGCCGTCGCCCTCGACCCACAGCAGGCGCCCCACGTCGTCCGTGAGCGCGGTGACGAGGCCGTCCCCGACCGCGCCGTCGACCAGCAGCCGGCGAACCGCGGGCATCGCGGCCGCCAACGGGTGGTCCCGGCGGTAGGCGGTCAGCTCGGCGGCGCTGAGCTCGACCGGGGCCAAGGGCTGCTCCGGGTCGACGCCATTGCGGGCACTGCGCCGCCACGAGTTGGCGACGACCGGCCGCACCGAGCCGTCGAGGGTCCCCGTGGCCAAGAAGTTCTCATGCGCGGAGCGCAGGCTCGCCGCGAGGGTCGAGGGGTCCACCCCGGGAGGCACGGCGGGGACTTCTCGTCGGCGCATCTCACATCCTCCCCGACGTCGTTGTCGAGCGGCCGTCGTCGAGTCTTTCATCACGATTCTAGATCTATCGAGTGAAATGTCGAAAGAAGCGGCTTTCGCGAGGGAATTCGAAGCATCGCGATCAATCACCAGCGCAGAACGGCGCCGATCAGCCGTGTGGTCGACTGATCGGCGCCGTTCTGCTCGAGTGGGTCAGCGTCGGGCGGGCACCGGCTTGGCCGCCTGCGCGCGCCGTCGGGCCACGAGCACCATGGCCCCACCGAAGGTGACCAGCAGCAACGCGTAACTCAACGCGTCGAGGTCGCCGCCCGTGGCGGCCAGGACACCGCCCTTGCCGTACTTGGCCAGCGTCGCGCCCGATGCGCTCGTGCAATCTGTCTCTGCGCCGAGCGGCAGGGTGAAGGAGACCGGGTCGAGCGCCGCGCCCGCCGAGTAGAAGCCCTCGAATGCCGGCGCCGCTGTCGCCGTGAGGGTCGCCGGGAGGCCCTGCCACGAGACCTTGTCGCCTGCCCGTGAGGCCGTCCCGTCGGCGAGCCGCAAGGTGGCCACGGCAATGCCGGGGTACGACTTCTCCGCGGTGCGCACGTCGGCGACGAGCGTCGCCGACGTCGAGCCGTTCACCTGCACCCGCGGGTTGGAGATGGTCACGTCCAGCACGCCGCCGTGGCCGGTGAACCGCACCGAGCCGGCGAACGCCGCACGGCCCACGCCATCGTTGGTGTTGAACGTCCCGTTGCCGCCGCTCCAGGTCCACGGGCCCGAGCCGGCGACGCCCGTGCCGGTGGCCGAGCCGTGGGCGATGCTCCCGGTCACGTACTCGCGGAAGTCCCCCTTGACGCCCCACGAGAGCGTGGCGCCCGAGACGACGCGGGCCACGCACACGGGCAGCGCCGCCGCGACCGCCACCGGGAAGGAGACCTGGCGCCCGTCCGCGCCGATCACCACGAGGTGGTGGTTGCCCGCCGGGGTTCCCGACGGGAGCGTGACGGTGGTCCGGACCGTGCCGGACGCGTCGGCGGTGAGGCCCGTGGCGAGGACCACCGGGTCCGAGTGCAGCTCGAGGCGGATGCCCGTCTCGTTCGGCCGGAAACCGCTGGCCACGATCGTCACGGACTCGCCCGCGGTGACGGAGCCGCCGGCGCGGACGCCCTCGACCGCCAGCACCGGGGCGCTGGTCGGCGCAGGGGCCGGGGCCGGCAGGAGGCCGCCCGGCGACGCCGCCGCGAACGTGATCGGCCCGGAGACCGCGTCGAGGCTGCGGTCGTAGCCCGAGCAGCCGTGCGCGCAGAAGACGGCGGCGACGTAGGACGATCCGGAGCGTGCCGCGCCGGCCTTGACGGTGAGCGTCGTGCTGAACGTGCCGTCGGCAGCGATGCGCGCCTTGGGCAGGTAGTCCGAGGCCGTCCAGCCGCTCTGCGACGGCGTCGTGCCCGGGGTCCAGGCGCTGGCGGGGCCGATGTTCACGTACAGGCCGTCGTGGGACAGCGCGCCGGTGAAACCGGAGCCGGTGATGGTGAACCTCTGGTCGACGCCCGGGTCGAGGGCTGTCGCAGGGCTGACCACGAGGGTGGGCCCGACCGGCTGCTGGGGCTCGGGCGTGGGCTCGGGAGCGACCGGCGCCGCGGAGTACGCGACGGGCACGAAGAGCTCCTGCGCGGCGTTCTTGACGCCGCCGGCGGCGTAGGTGAACACGCCGATCGAGCCGCCGTCGACCACGGTGGGCTCCTTCACCGCGAGCCGCGCCGTGAACGTGCCGTCATCGGCGAGCGGCACCCACTCCGGGCGGATGGCCGCCTGCATCTGGGTCGGGACCTGGTCGAGCACGGACTCGGCGAGCACCCAGCCCTGGGAAGCGACCTTGCGCGAGGACGACGCCGCGCCCTCGGAGGGCCGCCACACGGCGGCGGCCGAGCCGAAGACCACGTAGGTGCCCTGCGGCAGGGTGGCGGGGATCGGGACGCCACGGCCGCCGAGGTTCCCTGCCGGGTCGAAGCCCGAGCCCTTGACGACGATCGTGTCGCCGGGCCGCACGGTGGCGCCGCCGAGCGGCGTCGTGCCGTCCGCGGCGAAGACGCTCAGCGAGGGCGTCCACGCCGGCTGCGGGCTGGGCGACGCCGACGGGGTGGGCGTCGGCTCCGGGGCCACGGTCGGGGTGGCGGTCGGGGTGGCGGTCGGCGTGGGCTGAGCCGCCGCGAAGGTGATCGGCCCGGACACCGCGTCGAGGCCGCGCTCCGACGCCGAGCAGCCGTGCGCGCAGAAGGCAGCCGCGGCGTAGGTCGAGCCTGGCGCCGCCGTGCCGGCTGCGAGCGTGAGCGTCGTGGTGAAGGAGCCGTCGCTGGCGATGCGCGCCGTGGGGACATACCCGGAGGCGGCCCAGCCGCTCTGCGACGGAACGCTTCCCGGGGCCCATGTGCCGGCCGCGCCGAGGTTGACGTACATCCCCTGGTGCGCCAGCGCGCCGGCGAAGCCCGCGCCGGTGATCGTGATGACGTTGTCGACGGACGGGTCGAGGTTCTCCGCCGGGCTGACGGTCAGCGTCGGCGAGGCCGCGGCGCCGGTGTCGGCGTTCGCAGCGCCGGCCAGGCCGACGATCACGGTGGTTCCCGCGATCGCGACCGCGGTCAGCGCGGCGAGGACTCGCCCGGCGGACCGGGATCTCCTAGTTCCTGTCAGCACAGGAGAGCTCCTTCAGGTAAGGCGCGGACGAGCGCGCCGTGGAGTGGGGCGGGCGGTGCGGGTCGAGGGCGCCGGAGGGCGCGAGCGCTGTCAGCTCGTGGGGTCCGAGGCGGGCTCGGCGGCGGTCGGCGTGCGTCGGCGGCGGGCCACCAGCACGGCTCCGGCGGCGACCAGGAGGACGGCGCCGACGATGCCGGCGATCAGGGGGCCGTCGACGCCGGCCTCCTCGTCGGCGGGGGCAGCCGCGGAGTCGTCCACGACCTCCTCGGCGCCGTAGGCGGTCATCTCGGGCTCGGGCGTCGCCGCCGGCTCGGGATCCGTGGCGGCGGGGGCGTCGGCGACTGCTCCGTCAGCGGCGAACGCGATCGGGACGAGCACGTCGCCGGTGCGGTCGTCCACGCGCGTGTGGTCGTAGCGGACAGAGACGGCGCACTGGACCTCGCGGCAGTCCACTCCGGCGACCGGGTCCTCGACGGCGACGGGGAGCGCGACCTCGAACGTCCCGCCCGGCCCGAACGGCGTCGGCAGGCCCGCGGCGTACGAGGGCGGGTTGGAGGAGATCCAGGCGGAGCCGCCGCCGGACCCCTCGACGTCGACACCACCGAGGCAGGGGGTCGGGGTCGCGCCGGGGCCGTTGTCGACGCAGACGGCTACGTAGATCCCCTTGGCCTCGTCGAAGCCGCTGCCGCTGACCGTCACGACCTGCCCGGGCGTGAGGCCCTCGGTCTGCGAGACGACGAGGTCGCCTGCCGGCGCCGCGGTCGCGACGCTCGCGGCGCCTGCCACGGCGCAGGCGGTGAGCACGGAGACGGCCAGGAGCCGCTGCTGGAGTCGGAGGCGTGGTTCCACAAACCGGACCGTACTACGACTTAGGCTTACCTTCCTAATGTTAGCCTTACCTCTGCCAAGCAGACCCCGGCACCCATGACCAGGAGAGACATGAAGACTGGCGCGCGCCCTCGGCCGCGATCCACCGCACTCTCCGCCCTCGCCGGCCTGCTGGCCGTGGTCCTGCTCGCCGGGTGCGCCCCCGCGGACGCGACCGCCCCATCGGCCACCGGCGACACGGCGGGGCCCGCGACCGCCGTGGTCGACGACGCGAGCATCCACCCGATCACCACCGACCCCGAGCCCCGCCTGCCCGTGACCGTGCGCTCCTACGACGGGGTGGACGTCACCATCACCGACGTGAGCCGGATCATCGCCGTCGACCTGTATGGGACCCTCGGCGAGATCGTCTACACCCTCGGCCTCGGGGACAACGTCGTCGGGCGCGACCGGGCGACGGGCTTCCCGGAGGCCGCCGACGTGCCACTCGTCTCCGCCGCCGGGCACGACCTCAACGCGGAGTCGATCCTCTCGTTGAACCCCACCGTCGTCCTCACCGACACCTCGATCGGGCCGTCCGAGGTGCAGGCCCAGCTCCGCGCGGCGGGCATCCCGGTCGTCTACTTCACGCCTGAGCGAACGCTCGAGGGGATCGGGCCCCAGATCACCGCCGTGGCGGAGGCGCTGGGCGTCCCCGAGGCCGGCGCCGCCCTGGTCGAGCGGGTCGAGGGCGAGATCGCCAGCGCGGTCGAGCTGGCCCCGGCCGACGGCGAGGCGCCGCGGATCGCGTTCCTCTACCTGCGCGGCGCCGCCGGGATCTACCTGCTGGGCGGCCCCGGCTCGGGCGCCGACGCGATGATCCATGCGATCGGCGCCGTCGACGTGGGCACCAACATCGGGCTCGACCGCTCGTTCGTCAACCTGACCAGCGAGGCGCTGATCAGCGCCGCCCCCGACGTGATCCTCGTGTTCTCCGAGGGCCTGAAGTCGGTCGGCGGGGTCGACGGGCTGGTGGGCATCACGGGCATCGCGCAGACCCCCGCGGGCGCCAACCGCCGCGTGGTCGACATGAGCGACACGACACTGCTGAGCTTCGGCCCGCGCACGGGCGCCACGGTGCGCGCCCTGGCCGAGGCCGTGCACGGGACGTCCCGATGACCACCACCGTCGGCGCCGCCCGCCCTGCCGGGCCCGGCTCTCCCAGCCCCGCTCCCCCCGGCACGCCGGTCGCCCATCGGCGCAGAGGGCGACTGCTGCTCATCAGCCTGGCTGTCGCCGTGGTAGTCGCCGCCGTGGTCGCCGCCGGGGTGGGCCAGGTCCGCATCCCGCCCGCCGAGGTGCTCGGCTCGCTGCTGCACCGCGTCGGGCTCGACGTCGGGCCTTTGCCGAGCCACCCGCAGGGCGAGAACACGTTGTGGCTCGTGCGGTTCCCCCGCCTCACCCTGGCGCTGCTGGTGGGCGCCGCACTCGGCTGCGCCGGGGCGCTGATGCAAGGCGTCTTCGCCAACCCGCTCGCCGAGCCCGGCATCATCGGCGTGTCCTCGGGGGCCGCGGTCGGCGCGTGCGCGGTCATCGTCTTCGGCGGCGCCCTCACGGCCGGGCCGTGGGTCGCCGCGGCTGCGTTCGTCGGCGGGCTCGTCACCACCTTCGCCGTGTACGCGCTGGCCCGCTCGGGTGGGCGCACCGAGGTGGTGACGCTGGTGCTGACGGGCGTGGCCATCAACGCGTTCGCGGGCGGGCTGCTCGCCTTCTTCACCTTCATCGCCTCGCCGGCCGCGCGCGAGCAGATCGTCTTCTGGCAGCTCGGGTCCCTCAACGGGGCGTCGTGGTCCTCGGTGGCGATCGTGGCGCCCCTGGTGGCGATCGGCCTCGTCATCGCCATGGCCCTCGCGCGCCGGCTGGACCTGCTGTCCTTGGGCGAGCGCGCGGCCCGGCACCTCGGGGTGAACGTCGAACGGCTCCGGCAAGGGGTCATCGTCCTCGTCGCCGTGCTGGTCGCCTCCGGGGTGGCGTTCACCGGCATCATCGCGTTCGTGGGGCTCGTGGTGCCGCACCTGGTGCGGATGGCGGCCGGCCCCGGTCATCGGCTGCTCGTCCCGGGCTCCGCGCTCGGCGGCGCCCTGGTGCTGCTGGTGGCAGACCTTGTCGCGCGCACGGCGATCGCCAACGCCGACCTGCCGCTGGGCATGCTCACCTCGCTGGTCGGCGGGCCGTTCTTCTTCTGGCTGCTGCGTCGCACGCGCGCCACGCAGGGCGGCTGGGCGTGAGCGCCCGCCTGCTCCCGTGGCGCCGGCCCGTCCGGCTTCCGACGCCCCACGAGCCCGGCGCGCTGGCGGCCCGGGTGCGAGGGGCTCACCTGACGCGCGGGGCCACCGAGGTGCTGTGCGGGGTCGACCTCGACGTCCGCGCCGGCGAGGTGCGCGCGCTGCTCGGCCCCAACGGGGCCGGGAAGTCGTCGCTGCTGGGCGTCCTCACGGGCGATCTGGCGCCGTCCGCGGGAAGCGTCGAGATCGACGGGGAGCCGCTGGCGCACTGGAGCACCACCGAGCTGGCGCTGCGCCGATCGGTGCTGCTCCAGCACGTCGGCGTCTCCTTCCCCTTCACTGTCACCGAAGTAGTGCGGATGGGACGGGCGCCGTGGCGGGGCACGCCGCTCGACCTGGAGGACGACGACGCGGTCGCCCAGGGGCTGGTGGACGCCGACGTGACTCACCTGGCGGATCGCCAGTTCACCGCGCTCTCCGGCGGCGAGCGCGCCCGGGCGGCCCTGGCCAGGGTGCTCGCGCAGCGCACGCAGGTCCTGCTACTGGATGAGCCGACCGCGGCGCTCGACCTACGGCACCAGGAGCTCGTGCTGCAGCTCGCGCGCGGCCACGCGCAGGCGGGCGGCGCTGTGGTGGTCGTGGTCCACGATCTCGGGCTCGCCGCCGCCTATGCCGACCAGGTGACGGTGCTCGCCCATGGGCGGGTCGTCGCGGAGGGCCCTCCGGCAGATGCCCTGACGTCCGAGCTGCTCACCGAGGTGTACGAGTACCCGGTGGAGGTCTTCGCCCATCCGCGGTCTGCCCGCCAGGTCATCCTCCCGAGGCGTTGAGTCGCGACGCGCCGGGCAGGTCGACGGGCTACCTGACAGATCGTGGGAGAATGTCAGCATGCCCAAGATCATCGGCGGGTCTCTGCACGAGCACCGCGAGCAGACGCGCCAGAAGCTGTTCACGGCGCTCTCGACGCTCATGGAGGATCGCGGCTTCGACGCGATCACCCTCGCTGACATCGCCGCCGCGGCCGGCGTGGGGCGCACTGCCGTGTACAACCACTTCGCCGACAAGGAGTCGCTGCTCGTCGCGTTCATCACCGACGAGACGGAGCAGTACGTGGCGACCTTGGAACGCTCCCTCGTGGACGTCGAGGACCCCACCGAGCAGCTCCGCGCCTACGTCCGCGCGCAGGCCCAGCTCAAGCGGGTGTACCACCTGGCCCCCGGGCCCGACCTGCGATCGGTGCTCTCCCGGGCCACGCAGCAGCGGGTCCGCGAGCACGTGATGCTGGTCGAGCAGATCCTGCGGCGCATCCTGCGCGCCGGGATCGAGACCGGCGCCTTCGCCGAGCAGGACATCGACACCACGGTGCCGTTGGTCAACGCGTGCCTCTCGAGCCGAAGCGTGCCCGAGGCGGACGGCCCCGACCGCGACCGCGCGATCGAGTCGACCCTAGCGTTCGTGCTGCGTGCTGTCGGCGCCCGGGACATGGCCGCGGCCTGAGCGACCGCCCTCCTGCGGCCACCCTCAGCGCGGCCATTTGACGCCGGTCTCCGCGAAGTAGGACGGCAGCTCCGGCCGCCCACGGTCCACGACCGGGTCGTACTGCGGCAGCGGCATCATCAGGAAGTGCTGGTCCGGGATCGCGGCGGAGGGCGACGACACCCCCAGGTCCGTCGACTGGCGGAAGCCGAAGCGCTGGTAGTACGAGGGCGATCCCGCCGCCAGCACCATCGAGGCCATGCCGTTCTCGGCGGACCTCAGGACACTGCGCAGCAGCGCGGACCCGAGCCCATGGTGGCGATGCTCGGGGACCACCCCGAACTCTGCGACCAGGCGCGCCTGCACGACTCCGCGCTGGGTGTGCAGGGGGACCTTGCTCAGGATGATGTTGCCGAGGAGCTCGTGGTTGACCTCCGCGACATAGGACAACTGCTCCACGAAGTCCGGCGAGTTGTGGATCCGCTCCACCAGCTCGACGAAGCGGTGGTCGGCGTCGGCGAACGACCGCCGCACGACGTCGAGCACCGCGGGCCACTCGTCCGAGTGCTGCTGCCTAATCCGCATCGTCACACCCCCACGATGCTCGCCAAGCCTGGGAGCCGCCATCGGGGGACGACGTCGAGTCGCGAGATCGCGACGAACGGATGTAGGCAAGCCTTACCTATGTCCGCTACAGTCGCAGTGGCACGTCCTGACGACATGTCATCTCATCCGCCGGCTTCCCAGGAGACCGCTGTGACCACCACGACCCACTCCTCCGCGGTGGAGCAGGCCGCCATGACGACCCCGCTGTCGACGCTGCTCCGAGAGGGCACCCGGCCCGAGCACGAGGCCGCCGAGCAGATGGGTTTCGTCGAGCAGCTCATGGCGGGCCACCTCGACCGCGCCGCGTACACCGACCTCGCCGTCCAGCAGCACGCGATCTACACGGCGCTCGAGGCCGCGAGCGCGGAGATCCGCGCCCAGCCCGGTGGCGAGACGATCGTCTTCGACGAGCTGACGCGGGTGCCGTCCATCGAGGCGGACCTCGCGTTCCTGCTCGGGCCGGATTGGGCGCAGCAGATGCGCGTGCTGCCTGCCACCGAGCGGTATGCCGCACGCCTGCGCGAGACCGGGTCCTCGATCGCCCTATACGTCGCGCACGCCTACACCCGCTACCTGGGAGACCTCTCCGGCGGCCAGATCATCCAGCGCATGCTGGAACGCCACTACGGGTTCGGCGCGGAGGGCGTGAGCTTCTACCACTTCGCGCAGATCCCGAAGGCGAAGCCCTTCAAGGACGCCTACCGCGAGCGCCTCGACGCCTTGGACCTCGACGAGGACCAGCGCGCCACCGCCGTCGCCGAGGCGAAGCGCGCCTTCGAGCACAACCGCGCGCTCTTCGCCGAGCTCGGCGCACTGCACCTGCGCTGACTGACTCCGAGGGCCTGATCGACGCTTTCGGCGACGTGTTGGGTGCGCCACACGGCCAAAAAGGTGACGGGACGCTTGCGGCAGGCCCTCGGTGTCGGATGATGGCCACGTGACCGGCACACAGGCGCGCCCACACGGCACGCGGACGAGCGCTCCCGCACACACCAGCGGAGTGCGCCAGCTCGCTGTCGCCGCCCATCGGCTCGACCGCTGCCGCACCCTCGCGGAGGTGTCAGAGCTCGCGTCGACGCTGTCCCGGGACATCCTCGACGCGCACACCGTCGCGTTCTGCCGGATCGAGCAGGAGACGTGCCGCGTCGTCGCCGTGAGCCCTGGCGACCCCGAGCGCGACCTCGCGAAGGCCTCGACCTACCGGGCGGAGGACCGCCCCGCCCTCCGACGCCTGCTGCGCGACCGCGCGAGCTGGGTGGCGCACTCCCCCGAGGTGGCGGGGCAGCTCGAGGTCGGCGACGAGATCGAGGCCGAGGCCCTGCGCGTGCTGGGCCACACCTCGGGCCTCGCCGCGCCGGTCATCGTCAACGAGTCCGTGTGGGGCCAGGTGTACGCCACCCGTGGCGCGGGCCAGCCGCTCTTCGAGATCGACGACGTGGCCACGGCGGAGGTGCTCGCCAGCCTCATCGCGGGCGCGGTCGCCCGGGTCGACCTCGAAGACCAGGTGCGCCACCTCGTCTCCGACGACCCGCTCACCGGCCTCGGCAACCGCCGGGTCGCCGACCACGCCGCCCAGACCGCCCTCGACGGCCTCGACGAGACCTGCATCGTCATGTGCGACGTGGACGGCCTCAAGCGCGTCAACGACGAGCACGGCCACGACGCCGGCGACGACCTGCTGCGCGCCGTGGCGGACGTGCTGCGCCGCATCCAGGACGAGCTGCCCGGGACGACGGCCGCACGGCTCGGCGGCGACGAGTTCTGCCTGGTGACCACAGACCTCCCGCGGTCGGTCGTGAGCCAGACGGTGGCACGGACGCTCGCCGGCTACCCGCTCCCGCACGGCGCCGCCATCTCGTGGGGCATCGCCTCCACAGCCGACGCCCACGCCGACAGCACCCGCACCCTGTTCCGGCGGGCCGACGCCGCCCAGTACCAGGCGAAGCGCAGCCGGGCCCGGGCCGCGAAGGCCCTCGAGCGGCGCAACGCGGAGTCGGCGGTCACGGTGGACCGGCTCATCACCGCAGTGGTCGCCGCGGTCGTCGCCGCCCAGACCGGGGAGGTCACGCGGCTGTGCGCGCTCGCCGGCGCCGCGGCAGCCGCCCTGGGCGGGTCCACCTGGACGGTGCTGCGGTACACCGACGGCGTGCCCGCCGCCGTGGCCCGCGGCGGCACGCCGTCGGACGAGCCCGGCGACGGGCAGACGCTGACCGTCGAGCACGCGCCGTGGGTGGTGCAGGTCGAGACGACCGCCCCGCGCGACGCCACCGACTCGCTCACCCAGGCCTTGCAGGCGCTGATCGACGTGGCGATCCAGGGCGCGCGCTGACGCCAGGCTCCGCTCGCCGCGGTCATGCAGCGGCGGCTCGAGGGGCGACGGCCGCGCTCAGCCGTGCAGCGGCAGCGTCAGCTCGTCCGCCGCGCCGGGCGTGACCCGCACCGGGACACCCCAGTCCTGCGCGTTCAGGTGGCAGGCCGGGTACTCGATGGCCGGGTCGGCGTCGCAGCTCGCGGCATGCGCGGTCACGTGCAGCACGCCCTCGGGAACATCGGGGTTGAGGCGCAGCGCGCGCTCGAGCGACACGTCGTCCCCCGCGCCCTCGAGCAGCAGCTCGGGGGGCGTCGAGGAGACCTGCAGCCGGGTTGAGGGGCCGTACCGGTCGTCGTACTTCTGCCCGGCGGCCGGGGTGAACACCACGTCGAGGCGCACGACGCCCGGCGCGAGGTCGGTGACGGGCCGCTGGGTGCGGTGGGCCCCTGCGTCGAGGATCTCGCCCGCGAGCGTGGCCGGGAGCGCGACGCGGGTGAGGCGGTGCGCCGCGGACTCCACGACGAGCAGCTGCACGCCTTCGCCCTCGGTGAGCACCACGATCCCGGACGGCTCGGCGAGCCCGGAGGCGAGCGTCGTCACCTCGCCGGGCCCTGCCTGCGAGCCGTCGGCGGCGAGGCCACGCGCGTACCGGCGGATGGCGCCGTTGTAGGTGTCCGCGATCGCGACCGAGCCGTCGGGCAGCACGGCGACGCCGAGCGGGTGCTGCAGCAGCGCCTGGTCGGCAGGGCCGTCGCGGTGCCCGAAGTCGAACAGGCCGGCGCCCGTGGCCGTGCCGACCACGGCGTGCGCGGCGTCCCCGGCAGCGGGCGTGCCGGGCAGGTCGAGGCTGCGCAGCGCCGACACCTCGGAGTCGGCGAGCCAGAGGCGTCCGTCCGGGCCCACCGCGAGCCCCGAGGTCTGGGCGAACCAGGCCTCGTCGGCGGGGCCGTCCACGAGCCCTTCGTTCATGGTGCCCGCGAGGCGCCAGATCCGATCGGCCACCGGGTCGAAGGCCCACAGCGTGTGGTTGCCCGCCATCGCCACGACGAACGCCGACGCGGCCGGCGACCAGGCGACGTCCCACGGGGAGGACAGCCGGATTCCGAGCGGGTCGCCGTCGTACCCGAGGCCGGACCGATCGGCGCGCGGCTCGTCGCCATCCGGCGCGACGACGTTGTCGGCCGCGCCCACCATGTACTGCTCGCCTGTGCCCGCGACGGTCGTCACGGCGCCGTCGGCCAGCCGCACGCCGCGCAGCGCGTGGTTGACGGTGTCCGCGACGAGCACGTCGTACCCGAGCGTGGCGCGGAGCTCCTCCGGCACGAGGCTCAGGCCGTTGGGCTCGCTGAACCGGGCGGACGCCGCGTCGCCGTCTGCGAGGCCGCGCTCGCCCGAGCCGATGCGCCGCACCAGCGCCTCGCCGTCGGCCTCGAGCTCGGCGAGCGAGTGGTGGCCCGCGTCGGCGACGAGCAGGCGCCCGTCCGGCAGGGCGACCGCCTTGGCAGGGAATCGCAGAGTTCCGGAGGTGGGCTCCGGGGGCACGTAAGGGCCGTCGCCGCGGTGCAGCGTCCCCTTCGCCTCGTGCTCGGCCACGAGGTCCCGGACTAGGAGCGCGACGTTGTTCTGGTGGCCCTCGCCGGCCATCTGCGCGACGACGTAGCCCTCGGGGTCGATGACGACGAGCGTCGGCCAGGCCCGCGCGGCGTAAGCCGACCAGGTGGTCAGATTTGGGTCGTCGAGCACCGGGTGGCGCACCTCGTAGCGGTCCACCGCCGCCGCCAGCGCCACCGGGTCGGCCTCGTGCACGAACTTCGGAGAGTGCACGCCGATCACCACGAGCACGTCTCGGTGCTGGGCCTCGAGCTCGCGCAGCTCGTCGAGCACGTGCAGGCAGTTGATGCAGCAGAACGTCCAGAAGTCGAGCAGCACGATCTTGCCGCGCAGGCCCTCGAGGGTCAGGTCGACGCCACCGGTGTTGAGCCACCCGCGGCCGGTCAGCTCAGAGGCGCGGACACGGGGCAGGCGGCGGTCGCTCGTCGTGGTCACGGCACTAGTGAACCCGAACCTCCGGCGGTCGAGCCCGTGTGTCCGCCCACCGACAGGGAACGCGGCAGGAGCGGCCGGGCAGCGTCAGACCGCGCGCAGCCGGGTGGGGCGGGAGTGGGCGGTGATGGGGCCGATCACGCGCACCTGCACCCGCACGCCGTCGACGCTCTCGGGGAGGGCCGCCGCGTCGTTGCGTCGCTGGACGTTGACCTGGACGGCGTACCCGTCCGCGTCAGGGGTCACGCCGATGCCGCTGACGCCCGGGCGCTCGGCAATCTCGCTCCGCAGCCGTTCTTTCGCCGCGCGTGCCTGATGCAGGTCCGCCATCTGTACGCCTCACGTCTCGACGCCCGGAGCAGTCTGTCCCGCTCTCGGAACGGTTCGATCAGGGGTGATACGCCTGTCCAGATCATTGTCACCCGCAACCGGACCCGAGCGCCATGGCACGTCGCACGACAGTTGCAACCAGTGGAGCGCGAGCGACCGCCCTGATCGATTCGACCAGGACCAAGGGCCCCATCCTCAGCCCTCACAAGTCGCCGCGCAAGGCCGATCAGTGGATCGGACGATCCCCCGTCACCCTCGCCGAGCATGGAGCCTGTCATCAGCGCCACCGAACCACACCCCCGCCCGATCCGGATCACGCTCCTCGTCGCGGCGGGCGGCCTCGTGGCGGGAGCCCTCACCGCGATGCTCTTCGTCGGCTGAGGCTCCCGCCCGTCCTCGTCAGCCCGCCAGCTCGGCGCCCAAGGCCGACAGCACCGCGTCGATCGGGTTCAGGTACGTGAGTCCAGAGCCGTTCGACCCACCCGTCTCGCTGCCCGCGAAGAGCAGCCCGAGGGCGACGCCGTCAGCGCGGTAGACCAACGAGCCGGAGTCGCCGCCGCGGGAGAACGGGCCCGACCCCGTCGACTCCACCTCGATCTGGTCGTCGAACCGCAGGTTGCCGAGCGGGTTGCCGTAGCCGACCACCACGTCGTCGAGCTCGATCGCGGTGACCCGTCCCGTCGTGACAGCGGTGGTGCGGCCGATCTTCGCGACCTCCTCGTTGCCGAAGGCGACCGTGGTGGTGCTGATCGGCCCGACGGGGTACCGCAGATCGGCCTCCTGCACGTCGAGGAGCGCCAGGGCGGCGTCGACGGTGGCGCGCCGCCCACGCTCGAGCGGCACGGTGGCCGCGAGCGTCCCCACCCGGTCGCGCGGCGCGGACCCTCCGTCCGCCGGCCCGGGCTGGACCACGACGTCACCGAGCCGCGCCCCCGGCGACCCGGCCAGGACGTGGAAGTTCGAGAGCGCGTGCAGCACGCCGTCCCGCCGGACGAAGGCGCCGAGGGTCCCGGCCGTGACATCGACGTGCGCGATGGACACCCCAGGGCGCAGCGGGCGGGCGCGCCCGGTCTCCCCCTCCGCGAGCGCGGTGGCCACCGGCAGCCGCTGACCGGCCCGGCGCTCCCCGCTCTGCGCGTCCGCGACGTCGCCGGCCGTGATGGGCCGGATGCGCCCGGTGCGCCGCACGTCGACGGCAGGTCCCGCCTGCTCGACGACCTTGCGGGCGAGCCGCCGCACCGCGGGCACGCCGAGCCGGTACCGCACCGCCATCGCGTACCCGCCGCCCTCGCGCGGCGCGAGCCCGAGCCCGAGCGTGGGCCCGCTCGCCGCGCTCACGTCGAGGTCGAGCGGCTGGAGCCCTTGGCGCTGGACCAGCTCGTCCACGTAGTCGGCGAGCTGCGCCTTGACCTCTCGCGCCTCGTCCCTGTTCATCGTGAGCCCCCTTGACCGTGCGTGCGTACCGCCCGGCAGGCCGGCGGCGCACTGTCCACCCTGGCCTATTCCCTCCCCCTCTGGGGGGTTCGTCCGGTCGAGCACCCCAGTGTTCACCGCGCCGCCCACATGGCGCGGCCCGGCGCGCCCTCGAAGCCCGGGAGGTTCGCACGAGGTCGGTGTGAGAGACGCACTCCTACGGGCGACACGCGGCATACGGGGAGGTGAAGCGTTTCGGATCATTGACGGCCCCGCGGGGCGGCCCGACGCTGGGCCCGACACCCGCATGCTCCGCACACCCCCTGTCCTGCGACGGCGCCGGACAGGAGGCGCCCCTCGGCCGACGTCGGCCGTCCCGGGCGTGTGCGCACCGCACCCCATCACCGGGGCCCGCAGCTCGGGGGCCCGGCCGGACCACCGAGGAGCCCGCATGTCCCCAACCCGAAGACTCACGCGGCGCATCGCCGCGGCGGCGACGACGGCCCTGGCCGCGACGCTGCTGGTCGCCCTGCCCACCGCGCCCGCGATGGCGCACGGCGGACTCACCTATCCCGCGACCCGCACCTACGCGTGCTACGTCAACGGGATCGAGAACGGGGTGGGCGGAGGCCTCAACCCCACGAACCCGGCCTGTGTGAACCTGCTCGCCGAGAACGGCAACTACCCGTTCTACAACTGGTTCGGGAACCTGCTCAGCAACGCCGGCGGCCAGCACCGCACGATCATCCCCGACGGCAACCTCTGCGGCCCGCTCGCCTCGTTCAGCGGCGCGCGCAAGGGCGGCACCGACTGGCCGACCACCACCCTGCAGGCCAACTCGACCATCACCGTCCAGTACAACGCGTGGGCGCAGCACCCCGGCACCTGGTCGCAGTACGTCACGAAGGACGGCTGGGACCCGAGCCAGCCGCTCAAGTGGAGCGACCTCGAGGCGGCCCCGTTCGACCAGGTCACCAACCCGCCGCTGCGCCAGGGCGGGCCGCAGGGCGCCGAGTACTACTGGCAGGCCAAGCTGCCGAACAAGTCGGGCCGCCACATCATCTACTCGATCTGGCAGCGGTCGGACAGCCCCGAGGCCTTCTACAACTGCTCAGACGTCGTGTTCCAGGGCGGCTCGGTCACACCGCCGCCCACCACACCGCCGCCGACGACGCCTCCGCCCACCACTCCGCCGCCCACGACACCGCCTCCCACCACTCCCCCACCCACGACGCCTCCGCCCACCACACCGCCCCCCACCTCGGGCTGCTCGGTCACGTTCGACACGACCAACTCCTGGAACGGCGGGTTCGTCGGGCAGGTGACCGTGCGCAACGGCTCGAGCTCGGCGATCAACGGCTGGGAGCTGAAGTGGACCTTTGGCAAGGGTGAGACCGTGAGCCAGGCATGGAGCGCGACGGCGGCCCAGTCCGGCTCCACAGTGAGCGCCAAGAACCTGGAATGGAACGGCACGATCGCGCCGAACGGCTCGACGAGCTTCGGGTTCCTGGCGAACGCGCCCTCCGGACCGGGAGCGCCCACGGGCGTGACCCTCAACGGCTCGGCCTGCACGCTGGCCTGAGCCGCCTGGACCGGGAGCACCCACCTCCGTCGTGACGGATCGGGCCCGCGCCGCGCAGAGCACTCCAGGGCTCACGCGGCGCCGGCTCCCATCGCACGACGGGGTGGGTGCTCTCGCCGCGTCCCCCTCGCGGGCGGCGGGGCGGCGGGGTCAGTACCGGTAGCCCGAGTCGCGACGCTCGATGACCTCGCGATGGGTGGTGTGGGAGCGCTGGGCGTTGAGGATGATCGCTAGGACCAGGGCGAGGAGCCCTGCGCCCATGCAGATGTAGCCCACGACCGTGAGGTCGATGCCGGGGACGTTGTCCGTGACGGCGAACGCGAGGGTCGCGCCGATCACGATGAGGACGATGCCTCCGCCGATGCCCATGCCTGGCTCCTCTCGCGCGGCTGCCCCCGGCCACCTCCTCTGAGTCTCGCCCTGGCTCGGGCCCGACGCGCGGCGAGCGCCGCACCCCCGTTCTCCACGCGGGTGCGGCGCTCGCTCGGTCCGCTCGCCCGGGCCCTCTCACGGGCCCGATCGCCAGCCTGTCAGTAGACGGGCGGGCGGGTGTCGTCGTGCCGTTCTATGACCTCGCGGTGCGTGGTGTTGCTGCGCTGGGCGTTGAGCACCAGCGCGATGATGATGGCGAGCAGGCCACCACCCATGCAGATGTACCCGATCGCCGTGAGGTCGACACCGCTGATGCCGTCCTGCACGCCGAACGCCAGGATCGCGCCGATCACGATGAGGCCTATGCCGCCACCGATTCCCATGGTCACTCCTCCCGTCGGGCCGGGCAGGGGGCCGCCCGGGCAGCCACGAGTCTGGCGTGGGTTGTCCAGTTCCGCGCGTCGAGCGGTCCTGGCCTGCGGCGGGACGCTCCTCCGGACCCAGCCGACGGGCCTAGTCTCAGGCCATGGCCAGGTACCTCGACGTCCACCCCCACGACCCGCAGCCCCGCACCATCGCGCAGGTGGTGCAGATGCTCCGCGACGACGCCTTGATCGCCTACCCCACGGACTCCTGCTACGCGCTGGGCGCCCGGCTGGACGACCATGCGGCAGCGGACCGGATCCGCCAGATCCGCCACCTCGACGAGAAGCACCACTTCACCCTGGTGTGCTCGGACTTCACGCAGCTGGGCCAGCTGGTGCAGCTCGACAACGCGGCGTTCCGCGCCATCAAGGCCGCCACCCCGGGGCCGTACACGTTCATCCTGCCCGCCACCAAGGAGGTGCCCCGCCGGCTCGCGCACCCCAAGAAGAAGACCGTCGGGGTGCGCATCCCCGACCACCGGGTGGTGCAGGCGCTGCTGCGCGAGCTCGGCGAGCCGCTGCTGTCGAGCACGCTGCTGCTGCCCGGCGAGGAGGCGCCGCTGACCGATGGCTGGCAGGTCAAGGAGGAGCTCGACCACCTGGTCGAGGCCGTGATCGACGCCGGGGACTGCGGCACCGAGCCCACCACGGTGATCGACTGGTCCGAGGGCTACCCGGAGGTCGTGCGCGTGGGCGCCGGGGACCCCAGCCGGTTCGAGTGACAGCGGCGACGCCCGCCGCCTGACCCCGTGACGAGGAGCCGCAGGTGACCCAGGACGCCGCGCCACCGGCCGGCCCCGGCGCCGACGGCGGCGCCGACGCGCCGACGTACCCGCTGGTGGCGGCCTCGGCGGACGACATCCCGGCCTTGGACGGCCTGCTGGTCGACTGCCGGGCGTGCCCACGGCTCGTCGCGTGGCGGGAGGCCGTGGCCGCGGCGCCGCGCGCGTCCTTCCGGGGCGAGCGCTACTGGGGCCGACCCGTGCCCGGCTTCGGCGACCCGGCCGCCGGGGTGCTCGTGGTAGGGCTGGCGCCGGCCGCGCACGGCGGCAACCGCACCGGGCGGATGTTCACCGGCGACCGGTCCGGGGACTTCCTGATCGCGTCACTGCACCGCACGGGGTTCGCGTCGCAGCCCACCTCGGTGGGCGCCGACGACGGCCTGGTGCTCACGGGACTGCGGCTGACCGCCCCGGTGCACTGCGCGCCGCCCGACAACGCCCCCACCCCCGCCGAGCGCCGCACCTGCGCGCCCTGGCTCGCGCGCGAGCTGGCGCTCGTGCGGCCCGGTGTGGTGGTGGCGCTCGGCGGGTTCGGGTGGCAGGCGACGCTGGCGACCCTGGGCGAGCAGGGCTGGCAGGTCCCCCGGCCACGGCCGCGGTTCGGACATGGCGCCGAGGCGTCGCTCACCGGGCCCGACGGTCAGCCACTGACCCTGCTCGGCTCGTTCCACGTCAGCCAGCAGAACACCTTCACCGGGCGGCTGACCCCGCAGATGCTCGACGACGTGTTCCGCCGGGCCCGCGAGCTCAGCGACCGGTGACCGTCCAGCGGTCTGCGGCGAGGTCCATGAGGCGCGGCAGGATGACGTCCCCGGCCACGCGCAGGCCGTCGTGCAGGTACTCGTTGGTGATCCACACCTGCGTGCTGCCGACCTGGTCGGCGGCGCCCAGGGCCAGGCCCAGGTCGACGTACGGGTCGTCGTAGTACTGCACGGCGGCGACGGGCACCTCGTTGGCGGCCAGCCGCTCCACGTCGTAGAGCCAGGGCCACTCGGTGCGAGCGGCCAGCTCCTCGGCCACGGCCTGGAACGGCCGCAAGGCGCGGATCTGCTGGTACATCCACGGGTAGACGAACTCGCCGGTGAGCTGGAGCGGCCGGGCGTCGGCGGCGAAGGAGGGCCACCGCTCATGCTCGGCCTGCCCGGCCCATCCGGGCTCACGGTGGCCCTGGTGGTAGATGGCCTCCTGCAGCACGGCGTACAGCGGGTTCGCGTCGAACCCCGTCTCGTGCGCGACGGCGGCCAGGAACGCGTCGGAGGGCTCGGCCGTCGCGTCGTCGGCGAACACCGTGTCGAGCTGCCAGTGCAGCGCGTCGGCGCCGGTGCTCATGCCGAGGGGCATCCCCAGCATCTGCAGACGCTCAGGGGTGAACCGGTCGCCGTTGGGCAGCCGCACGTCCTCGGCGGAGAGCCTGTCGGCCAGGCGGCCCAGGGTCGCCACGTCGGCCGGGTAGCGGCGTGCGAACTCGGCGTTGCGCGACGCCTGACGGGGGTACGTCGCGCGGTACACGTCCTCCGCGGTGGCGGTGATGCCCGGCAGGCCTCCTGTCACGTAGCAGCAGGTCAGGGCCTCGGGATGGCGGGACAGGTACGCGAGGGTGAGGAACCCGCCGTACGACTGCCCGAGGGTGGCCCACCGGCGGCCGCCGTAGACGGTCGACCGCAAGTGCTCGGCGTCCGCCACGATCGCATCGGCCCGGAAACACGCCAGGTAGTCGGCGGCCTGGCGCGGGTCGTCGAAGGCCGTGATGGCACGACCGTCCACGCGGGACGACCGCCCGGTGCCGCGCTGGTCGAGCAGCACCACCCGGTGCGTCCGCAATGCCGTCGCCCACCATCCGCCGCCCAGCGGGCGAGGGCCCTGGCCACCAGGGCCGCCTTGCAGGAACAGCAGCAGCGGCAGGTCGTCGCCGGCCTTCGCCGGGTCGACGATCTCGCGGGCGAACACCTCGATCGACCCGAAGCGCTCGGGGGCCGACCAGTCCACCGGGACGCTCACCCGGTGGTCCCGCACCACGAGGCCCGGGATCCGGTACTCGTGCCCGGCGTCGCCGCCGAGGAAGTCTGTGGAGGAGGCCATCAGCCGAGCACCTCCGGAAGCGCGGGCGGCTGCTCGCCGCGGACGTGCTGGGCGAGGAACGCCTCGACCACCTGGTACCAGACGATGGCGTTCTGCGGCGCGAGCACCCAGTGGTTCTCATCGGGGAAGTACAGGAACTGGTGCGGGGTGCGGCCCTCCTCGTCGGCCGGCAGGCCCGAGCGGGCGTTGAGCTCGTACCAGAGCCGCAGGCCCTCGCCGATCGGGACCCGGTAGTCCTTGTCGCCGTGGATGACGAGCATCGGCGTGACGATCTTCTCCACGAACCGGTGCGGCGAGTTGGCCAGGGCCATCTCGTCCGTCATCTCCCGCTCCCAGTAGTAGGCGGCGTCCGTCGTCGGGCCGAACTGGTCCAGGGCCCACAGGCTCGCGTGCGTGACGATCGCGTCGAAACGGTCGGTGTGCCCGGCGACCCAGTTGGCCATGTACCCGCCGAACGACCCGCCCATCGCCGCGGTGCGGTTCTGGTCGATGTCTGGCCGCGCCATCGCGGCGTCCGTGGCGGCCATGAGGTCCTCGAACGGCGCGTCGCCCCACGAGCCCCAGCCGCGCTCGACGAACTCCTGCCCGTAGCCGGTGGACAGGGCCGGGTCCGGCAGCAGCACCGCGTACCCCTGGGCGACGAGCAGCCACGGGTTCCACCGCCACGACCAGGTGTTCCACGACGCGAGCGGGCCGCCGTGGATCCACAGCAGCAACGGCGCCGGGTGCTCGGCCGAGGCGCCCTCGGGGAGCGCCAGCCACGACCGCACGCGCTGGCCGTCCTCAGCGGTCGCCTCGACCTCGGCCAGGGAGCCGGGCAGCGCGGGAGCCGGCGCCGGCGCCCGGAGGGGCGTCGCCGGAACCGGCTCGCCGGAGGCCATGGCGGCCGCCAGGTCCACCCGCACCGGGTGCGCGGGCGCCAGGTAGGAGCTCCGCAAGGCGTACAAAGTCCGACCGTCCGGGCTCGCCTGGACGTCGGTGAACACCGCGTCGTCGCTGGTCACACGCGTCACGGCATCGGTCGCGAGGTCGACCCGGAAGATCGGCCCGCGTCCGTCGTCATCGGCCGTCACCAGCAGCGACGCGCTGTCCGGCAGCCACACGGGGTGGTGCGCCCAACGGTCCCAGCCCACGGCGACGCGGTGGGGGTCGGCGCCGTCGAGGCCCACCACCCACAACTCCACGCGGGGGGCGCTGTACGGGGTCGAGAGGGTCTCGCGGGTGTACGCCACCAGGCGGCCGTCGGGCGAGATGACCGGGTCGCCGAGGTCGGCCTCCGCGTCCTCGACGAGGGTGCGACGGTCCCCGGTCGCGACGTCCACGACCGTGAGGTGCGCCCGCTGGGCTCCGCGGGCGAGGGGCACGCTCCACCCCGTGACGATGGTGCGGCCATCGGGCGAGAGGTCGCTGGACTGCTCGACCAGTGCGGCGCCCGCCGACGGGGTCACGTCGGTGAGCTGAAGGCGCGGATCCGCCGCCCCGGCGACCGGCTCGGTGACGTCGGCGTCGAGACGCGCCGTGAACAGGTGCGGCGACGCGGGGCCGAGGTCGTGGTCCCAGTACCGCACCGGGTACGACGTGTGCAGGATCGCGGCGACCTTCTTCTCCTGGCGGCCCTTGCGCAGCCGCTCGTCGTCGGCGGCGTCCGTGGCACGCGGCAGCACCTCGGATCCGACCATGACGACCGACGCGTCCGCCGCGACTCGCACGCCGCCCAGCCCGGCCCCGCGATCGGCGATCACGCGGGCCTCGGCGCCGTCGGCCGGGAGCAGCCACAGCGCCGGCGCGGGCTCGTCGTCGGCGCCCTCCCGGGGCTCGGGGTCCGGTCGCGCCGACGTGAACAGCAGGTCGCCCGAGGGCGTGAACGCCGCGCTGGACTCGCCCGTGGCGCTGCGGGTCAGCCGCCGGGCGGCCTTCTCCCCCGCCGGGTCCACCTCCCACAGCGCGGTGACGTACTTGGTGCGCTTCGCGTCGAGCGTCGCGACCGCGGTCACGAGCCGCGTGCCGTCCTTCGACAGCCTGAGCCCGGCGACGCGGGGCAAGGCGATGTACTGCTCAAGGTCATGGAACGGCGTGGGCGGCTGCGGCGTCTCTGTCACCCGACCGTCCTATCACGCCCCGACCTGCCGGAGGGAGCAGCCCAGGCGCGCCGGAGCGGTCATCGTCCGGTGATCGGCCCGCTCGCCGGCCAGAGCGTCAGCGCGGCTGCGAGCCGTCGCGCTCCGACATGCGGGCCAGCATCGCGTTGTACTCGTCCATCTCCACGTCCCCGTCCCGGTCGACGCGCCGGTCACGGCGCCGGGCGACCCGCTCGTCGTCGCGGGCCCAGGACACCGCGACCCCGACCGCCAGCGCGAGCGTCGGCAGCTCGCCGATCCCCCAGGCCACACCGCCGCCCTTCTGCTGGTCGGCGATGGCCGACGGCCCCCACTCACGGCCCAGCAGGCCGAAGTAGTCCGCCACCAGCAGCGACTCCCCGTTGAGCAGCGTGACGCCGAAGAACGCGTGGAAGGCCATCGTGCCGAAGAGCACCAGGATGCGCTGCGGGTACGGCGGGCGCCTCGGGCCCGGGTCGATGCCGATCAGGCCGTTCGCGAACAGGTACCCGGCGAGGGAGAAGTGGACCACCATCACGATGTGCCCGACCGAGCTGGTCAGGGCCCATTCGAACGCCTCGGTGTAGTAGAAGACGATCATCGACCCGGCGAAGTTCACGGCCGCGACGATCGGGTTCGCGAAGAACTGCCCGATGCGGCTATGGACCAGCACGAGCAACCACTCGCGCGGGCCCCGGGAGCCGTCTCCGCGCACCGACCCGGACCGCGACGGCAGCGCCCGGAGCGCGAGCGTCACCGGCGCCGCCAGCGCGAGCAGAATCGGGATGACCATCGCCAGGATCATGTGCTGCACCATGTGCGCGCTGAACAGCACGTGCCCGTACGTGGCGGGGCCGCCCGACGTCGTCCAGAAGAACAACGCCATCCCGGCCACCCACAGCACGGTGCGGCTCACCGGCCACGCGTCACCCCGTCGGCGCAGGCGCCGCACCCAGCGCAGGTACACGACGATCCCGGCCACCGCCGCGAACGCGAACAGCAGGTCCCAACGCCACTCGGTGAGCCAGCGCAGGACGGTCGGCTCGGGGGGCAGCACGTGGCCGGTGACGATCTCGGCGGGGGTCGGGTCCGCGACGGGCTCGTCGGGCACCGGCGGAGGCGTCGAGCCCAACGCGGCCGCGACGCCCGAGACTGCCCCCATCACCGCGAGCTCGACGCCGACGAGCCGCCAGAACAGCCGTCGCGGGCGCCCCCCGTCGCCCAGGCGGGGGATGACGCTGCGCCGGTGCATGAGCCCCAGCAGCCCGAGCGCGCCGAACAGCACCGCCTTGACGACGACCAGCGCGCCGTAGCGGCTCGCCATCCCGTCCAGGCCACCCACCCGGACCACGGCGTTGACCAGGCCCGAGACCGCCACCGCCGCGAAGCACCACCCGGCGATCACCGAGTAGCGGGCCACCGCGGGCGCCAGGTCGGGACCGAGCCGCCCCAGGAGCACCGCGAGCGCGGCCAGCGCCCCGATCCAGACGGCCGCGCCGACCAGGTGCATGAACATCGATGTCGTGGCCAGGTCGTGGCTGGCCGATCCGGCGGCATGGCCGGTCTGCGCCTGCTGCCACATCCCCACGACCACGATGAGGGCGGTCCAAGCCGCTCCCGTCGGCGTGGCGACGAGCAGGGCGAGCGCCGTCACCACGGCCGCGAGGGTCGTCACGAGGATGAGGGTGCGCCCCAGGTCGATCTGGGTGACGAACACGCCGAGCTCCTCGCCAAAGGTCGCCGAGTCGGGCGGACGCCCGCTCACCGAGGCGTACGTCAGCACCAGCTGGACCATGCTCAGCACCGTCCACACCGCGGCCGCGACGCCCGCGAGGACGAGGCTGCGCGCGTAGCCCAGGCCGAGCGTGCTGGCCCCGGTCGCTCCAGCCCGGCCCGCCGATCCCGCGCCCGCCACCGCCCGACGCGGGAGCACGCACACCGCGAGCACCAGCGCGCCCAGGGTGAGCGACCCCGCGAGCTCGGTGAGCGTGGTGACGACCGGGAGCCCCCAGCGCACCGCGGCGCCGGGATCGCGCAGGTACCCGGGCACCGCGGCGCCGGACATCCACACACCGAGGACGGCCAGCAGCGCGCCGCTGCCCGCGAGCAGCACGAGGCGCCCTCCGACGCCGACCCGCTCCGCGGGGTCGGTGTCGGCGATGGGCGGCGCCTCGCGCACGGTCATCTGGTCACCGCCGCCGCTGGCGCAGCCGCAGCGCCACCAGGGCGCCGGCGCCCACGGCCATCACGAGCGCCCCGATGCCGACAACCTGGGCTGTCGAGAGCCCGTCGTCGTCGGGCTCGGCGGCCGACGTGTCAGCCGCCGCGGGCTCCTCAGTCTCCGTGAAGGTGGTGACCTCGGGCGAGGGCTCCTCCGCCGCCGGCTCGGCCGTCTCCACGGGCGCCGGCTCCACGCCGATGGCCGTGGCGTCCGTGGCCGTGAAGGCCAACTCGCCGGACAGCGGGTGGCCGTCCGCCGAGGTCACGCGCCACTGCACGGTGTACGTGCCCGCTGGCAGCTCCCCGGTGATGGCCTGGCTGACCGTGGAGTCCGCCAGCACCGGCTCCCCCGTGCTGACGATCCGGCCGTCCGGCGCCTGCACGACGATCTCGGTGCCGATCGCGACCGCCGCCTGGTCGAACGTCAGCGTCACCTGCGCGGGCGCGGTGGCGACCGTCGACCCGTCCGCCGGGTCGGTCGAGCGGATCACGTTGTGGGCGCTCGCGGGGCTGACGCCGAGTCCCGTGAGGACGAGCACGGCGAGGACCGGGGCGAGGGTGCGCCGGGCGACTCGCGCGGCGACGGACGGGGTGCGGGACATGTCGACCATCATCACCTCTGATCGCCTGGGAACCGAACCGCCGTTCGGCCCTCGTCGACCCCGGCCTCGGGGCGCCGCGGGGGCCTGAGCACGGGCTGGGCCGTCATGGTCGGCCCGGGTGTGACCTCGGTCGCAGGATCCTGCGGACGCCGGTCAGAGACCTCACCACGGCGCCCAGGGCCGCCCCGTGCGGGTCCGGGCGAGGGCGGGGTCGGATCCTCGCGGTGAGCGGCCCCAGGGAACGCTCCCCGAACAGCAGCACCACCGCCGCGGCGACGGTCGCCACGAGGTGGGCCAGCAGCATCGTCCTGTCGGCGCCCGGGCCGGGGAGCACGCCGAAGAGCAGCCCGTCAGCCGGCTGCGCCACGTCGTCGGCCAGTCCTTGGCACGCGCCGATGGTGACGGGCCCGGCGTCGTGGTGGGAGTGGGCGCCCTGCGAGGAGGGGGCAACGGGGGCGCACTCCGGGGCGACGGCCAGCAGTTCGAACGCCCGATGCAGCGCGACCTGCCCGACGACGAGCATCCCGGCCAGCGTGGCCGTGCCCAGCCGGGCGCGGGTGGCGAGGACGACGCCGGCGAGCGCCAGCCCGGCCATGAGACCGAGCACCGCCGTGTCGGGCCGCGGAGCGCCGCCTGCCAAGTGCCCGCCGAGGCCTGCGCTCAGCACCACCGCGGTCACTGCGAGGGCGCGGACGAGCCCTGGCGGACCGCTCGTCGGGGAGCCCATCACGGCACCCTATGCAGGTCGCGGGGACGCCTGCGGAGGACTCGGGAGCGCTAATCGTTTAGGCGCGCGGGTGGGTCGGCGGGGGTGTCGGGGCTGCGGCGTCATCCAACCGTGATCTGCCGCAGTGGGATCGTTTCGAGAGAAGGTCCCGAACTCTCCTGGTTTGCGTCATCCTGAGCGCATGAGCACCGAGCAGACGACGACCCGCGGCCTGCTGGTCGCGGTGTGCGGCATCGACGCGAGCGGGAAGACCACGCAGGCGGCGCGGATCGCCGAGCACCTGCGTGACACCCGCCCCGTCCACGTCGCGCGACAGCCCACCGACCTGTACCGCGGGGACGACCTGGTGCGGTCCGTCGCGAGCTTGGACTGCCGCACCCCCGAGGCATTGCGGGAGCTGGCGCTGCTCGCGGCGTTCGACCTCGCGCGCCACGCCCGCACCACCATCCGCCCGCGGCTGGCACGCGGGGAGACGGTCATCGCCGACCAGTACGCCTTCCCCACCTACGCGTTCTTCCAGGCGTCCGGCCTCACCGAGATGGACTGGCTCGTGGAGCTCAACCGGTACGCCCCTGTCCCCGACGTCACGATCTGCCTGGACGTCCCGGCCGAGACCGCTGCCAGCCGGTTGGTGCTGCGGGGAGGGTCGCTGCGCCAGAAGCAGGACATCGACCTGCGCCGGCTGATCGACTCCCGGCAGACGTACCTGGAGCAGCCGTGGGGACGGCGCACGACGTACCACGTGGTCGATGGCGCCCGCCCGATCGACGACGTCGCCCACGACGTGCTGGCCCTCGTGGACTCCGCCGCGCAGGACCTGCTCGACGGCCCGTCGGGAGAGGTCCTGGCGAGCGACCCGGCCGAGTCCCCGCAGGACCCGGTGGCGGCTCCCGAGAGCACGCCGCCAGCCGCGGACGAGCAGTCGCCCTCCACCGACGAAAACCCGTCCAAGCCGCCCCGCACGCCCGAGCAGGGCACCAGCGTCCTCGTCTGACCGCGGTCCGTCAGGTGGGCGAGCACATCGCCGCCGGGCACGGCCGCGCCCTCGCCCACGACCGGCCCCGGCCACGCGCCCTCCGGGTCAGCCCCAGACGAGGCCCTGCGCGGGCTCGGCGAGCACCGCCGCGACGTCGGACAGGAACTTGGCGCCCAGGGCGCCGTCCACCAGGCGGTGGTCGAAGCTCAGCGCGAGCTGGGTGACGTGCCGCGGCTTGACCTTGCCCTTGTGCACCCACGGCTGCTGGCGGATGGCCCCGAAGGCCAGGATCGCCGCCTCGCCAGGGTTGAGGATCGGGGTGCCGGTGTCGATGCCGAAGACGCCGACGTTGGTGATCGTGATCGTCCCGTCGGACATCGCCGTGGGGGTCGTGCGGCCGGCGCGCGCCGTCTCGGTGAGCTCCGAGATGCCCAGCGCCAGGTCCTTGAGGCCGAGCGTGTGAGCGTCCTTGATGTTCGGCACCACCAGGCCGCGTGGGGTGGCGGCGGCGATGCCCAGGTTCACGTAGTGCTTGTAGACGATCTCCTGGGTGGCGTCGTCCCAGCTCGCGTTGATCTCGGGGTGGCGACGCACTGCCGTGAGCAGCGCCTTCGCGGCGATCAGCAGCGGGGTGACCCGCACGTCCGCGAACTCCCGGTCCTCGCGGAGCCGGGCCACCAGCCTCATGGTCTTGGTGATGTCGAGCGTGTGGAACACCGTGACGTGCGGCGCGGTGAACGCGCTCGCGACCATCGCCTCCGCGGTCCGCTTGCGCACCGACTTCACTGGCACACGCGTCTGCCGGCCACCGTCGCTGACCATCCCCTGGGCGAGCCAGGGCGCGTCGTCCCCCGGGTAGGTGGCGAGCGAGCGCGCCGACGCCTCGGCCGCGCGGGCGAGCACGTCCTCGCGGGTGACGATGCCCCCCGGACCCGTGGGGGTCACGGAGGCGAGGTCGACGTCGAGGTCGCGGGCCAGCTTGCGGACCGGCGGCTTGGCCAGCACGTGCGGGCGGACCGGCTGCGTCGGCGCCGGCCGCTTCGGCGTGGGCGGCGCCGACGCCGGCTGGGGAGGCGCCGGCGTGCTCGTCGACGGCTGGGTCGGCGCCGGCGTGCTCGTCGACGGCTGGGTCGGCGCGGACGGAGCGGGCGCCGGGGGCGCGGCCTCGGCCGGCGCGGGCGTCGGAGCCTGGCGGACCGGAGCCCCGGCAGGCGCGACACGGGCCCGTCGCGCCGAGCCGGTCCCGCTCACGCCGTAGCCGACCAGCACCGCCTCACGGGCCTCCCCCTCGACGCCCCCGGGGCCGCTGTCGCCGGGGGCCGCGGCCACCAGGGCGGGCTCAGGCGCCGCGCCACCAGGGTCGGTGTCGACCTCGATGATGGGCGTCCCCACGTCGACCGTCGTGCCGACCGGGACCAGGATGCGCGTCACCACGCCGGCGAACGGGCTCGGCAGGTCGACGAGCGACTTGGCCGTCTCGATCTCCACGATCGTCTGGTTCACCTCGACGGCGTCCCCGACGTTGACGTGCCACGCCACGATCTCGGCCTCGGTCAGGCCCTCGCCCGCGTCGGGCAGGTTGAACTGCTGGAAGGTCGGCACCGTGATCTCCTCACACGCCAGGGTTCAGAACGTCAGCGTGCGGTCGACGGCGTCGAGCACACGGTCGAGACCGGGCAGGTAGTCCTCTTCGATCTTCGAGACCGGGTACGGGGTGTGGAACCCGCCGACCCGCAGCACCGGCGCCTCCAGCTGGTAGAAGCACTCCTCGGTGACCCGCGCGGCGACCTCGGCGCCTGTGCCGTAGACGGTCGGGGCCTCGTGCACCACCACGCAGCGGCCCGTGCAGCGCACGGAGGCGACGACGGTCTCGACGTCGAGCGGGGAGATGGTGCGCAGGTCGACGACCTCGATGCTGGTCCCCTCGGCAGCGGCGGCCTCGGCGGCCTTGAGCGCCGTGGCCACGGTCGGCCCGTACGCCACGACCGTGACGTCCGTCCCGGCGCGGAGCACCTGGGCGCGGTCGAGGCCGGTGGGCGCCTCGGTGTGCGGCGCGGCGACCGGGCCCAGGTCCACGTCGCCCTTGTCCCAGTACCGGCCCTTGGGCTCGAAGAACAGCACCGGGTCGGGCGAGGCGATGGCCTGCTGGATCATCGCGAAGGCGTCCGCGGGGTTCGACGGGCTGACGACACGCAGGCCCGGGGTGTGCGCGAACAGCGCCTCGGGCGACTCGCTGTGGTGCTCGATGGCGCCGATCCCGCCGCCGTACGGCACGCGGATGACCACGGGCAGCGACAGCCGGCCGCTCGAGCGGTAGTGCATCTTGGCGAGCTGGGTGGTGATCTGGTCGAACGCCGGGAAGATGAAGCCGTCGAACTGGATCTCGCACACCGGCCGGTAACCGCGCAGGGCCAGGCCGATGGCGGTGCCGAGGATGCCTGACTCGGCGAGCGGGGTGTCGACCACCCGGTGCCCTCCGAAGTCCTTGTGCAGCCCGTCGGTGACCCGGAAGACGCCTCCCAGGGCGCCGATGTCCTCGCCCATGAGCAGCACCTTGGGGTCCTGCTCGAGCGCGCGGCGGAGCCCCAGGTTGATCGCCTTCGCGAGGGTCACGCGCTGGATGTCGGGGGTGGCGCTCATCGGGCGCCCCCCGCCGGGAGGAACGAGCCCTCGTAGGCCTCGAACCACGCCCGCTCGGCCTCGACCACCGCGTTCGGGCTGGCGTAGACGTGCTCGAACATCGACCCCGGCTCCGGGGCCTCCCAGCCGCGGACCGTGGTGCGGAGCCGCTCGCCGAGCAGCGCCGCCTCGGCGTCGAGCTCGGCGGTGAACGCGGCGGGCAGCTCGCCGATCGCCTCGAGGTGCAGCCTCAGCCGGTCGATCGGGTCGCGCTGCGACCAGTAGTCCTCCTCGGCCGCGGACCGGTAGCGGGTGGGGTCGTCCGACGTGGTGTGGGCGCCCATCCGGTAGGTGAACGCCTCGATGAACGTCGGGCCACCGCCGCTGCGCGCCCGCTCGAGCGCCTCCGCCGTGACGGCGTGGCAGGCCAGCACGTCGTTGCCGTCGACGCGCACGCTCGGTATGCCGAAGCCAGGCGCGCGGTCCGCGATCGGCACGCGGGACTGGCGGGTGGTCGGCTCGGAGATCGCCCACTGGTTGTTCTGGCAGAAGAACACCACGGGCGCGTTGTTGACCGATGCGAAGACGAGCGCCTCGCTGACGTCCCCCTGGGACGTGGCGCCGTCGCCGAAGTAGGTCACCACGGCGGTGTCCCGCGTCGGGTCGCCCGTGCCGACGTCGCCGTCGCGCTGCACGCCCATCGCGTAGCCAGTGGCGTGCAACGTGTGCGAGCCGATCACCAGCGTGTACAGGTGGAAGTTGTGGGCGGCCGTGTCCCAGCCCCCGTGGTCGATGCCACGGAACAGGCGCAGCAGGTCAGCCAGGTCGAGCCCGCGGGTGTGGGCGACGCCGTGCTCCCGGTAGGACGGGAAGACGTAGTCCTGCGGGAGCAGCGCGCGGCCGGACCCGATCTGCGCGGCCTCCTGGCCGAGGCTCTGGGCCCAGAGGCCCAGCTCGCCCTGCCGCTGCAGCGCCGTGGCCTCGGTGTCGAACCGGCGCACGATCACCATGTCCCGGTACAGCCCTCGGAGCGCCTCCGCGTCGAGGTGCGCGACGCGGTACGAGTAGTCGGGGTGCTCGACCCGCTGGCCCCCGGGGGTCAACAGCTGGACGAGCCCATCGTCGGTGAGTGGACCTGTCGTGCTCACGCGGGGTCTCCTTCGCGTGCCGGCGGCAATGGCGAAAAACGGATCGAATCGAACCTACGTGAGCGTAGGCTACGCAACCGTAGGTAGTCCCGGACATGCAGGACAACCCTTGCCGCACGCCTTTGTCGAGATCCCACAGGACCGTGATCACCATGCGGCCGGGAGCGCTCGCCCGCAACCGTCGCCAGACCCGGCGGTCAGCGCGTGAAGGCCTGCGCGACCTCCAGGAGCAGGTCCGTCGCCTCCCGCTCGCCGACGCTCACCCGCACCCCGTCGCCCGCGAACGGGCGCACCAGCACCCCGGCGCGAGCGGACTGCTCCGCGAACGCCACGGCGCGGTCGCCCAGGGGAAGCCAGACGAAGTTGCCCTCGCTCTCGGGGACCCGCCACCCCTGCCCGCGCAGCCCCGCCAGCATCCGCGAGCGCTCGTCGACCACGGCCTGCACCCGGATCATCAGCTCGTCCGCGGCGCGCAGGGAGGCGAGCGCCGCGAGCTGGGCGAGGTGCGAGACCCCGAACGGCGTCGACACCGCCCGGATCCCCGCGGCGAGCCGGGGCCGGGCCACCGCGTAGCCGACCCGCAACCCCGCCAGGCCGTACGCCTTGGAGAAGGTGCGCAGCAGCACCACGTTCGGGTGCTGCGCGAAGACGGCCAGGCCGTCGGCCGCCTGCGGGTCCCGCACGAACTCGACGTAGGCCTCGTCGAGGATCACCAGGACGTTCCTCGGCACCACGGCCAGGAGCTGCGCGAGCTCGTCCGCCCGCACCGCGGGGCCCGTCGGGTTGTTGGGGGTGCACAACAGGAGAACGCGGGTCCGGTCCGTCACCGCCGCCGCCATCGCCGGCAGGTCGAGGCGGCTGTCGGCTGTGAGCGGCACCCGGACGCCATGGGCTCCTGCGACGCCTGCCGCGATCGGGTAGGCCTCGAAGGAGCGCCAGGGGAACACGACCTCGTCGCCCGCGTCGCACACCGCCGCGAGCACGTGGGCCAGCACCGCCACCGAGCCGTTGCCCGTCACCACGCCAGCGGGGTTCACCCCCAGGTGGGCCCCGATCGCCTCGGCCAGCTCGGTCGCGTGCATGTCCGGGTAGCGGTTGACGTCCATGGCGCCGTCCGCGATGGCCGACACCACCGAGGCCAGCGGGGGGAACGGGTTCTCGTTGGACGACAGCTTGAAGGCGGCCGCCCCGACCTGGGTGCGGGCCCCGGGGACGTACGGAGGGAGCGCGGCGACGGAGGGGCGGAGGGGAACCTGGGTCACCGGCTCAGCATGCCACCGCCTGGTTCGCCCGCCGTGGCGACAGCCCGGATGGCAGGATCGGGTCATGAGCTTCGTGTTGCGGGTCATCATCAACGGCATCGCCATCTGGTTCGCGACCCTGATCCTGCCCGGCCTCGTCATCGTCGGCACGGACACGGCCTGGCAGACCGTCGGAGTGATCCTGCTGATCGGGCTGGTGTTCGGCATCGTCAACGCGATCGTCAAGCCGATCGTCAAGCTCATCTCGCTGCCGCTGTACATCCTCACGCTGGGCCTGTTCACGCTGGTGGTCAACGCCCTGATGCTGATGCTGACGGCCTGGATCACCGAGCAGTCCAGCTGGGGGCTGCGCATCGACAACTTCGGCACCGCGGTGCTGGGCGCGCTGGTCATCTCGATCGTCAGCTTCGCGCTGAGCGTGCTCGCCCCGAGCCGCCGCTGACCCGTGCGGCCTGCGGGCGCCACCACGGGGGCCGCCCGTGCCCTACCGTTCGGTGGATGACCGGCCGAGCAGAGGGATTCGAGTACGTGCGCCGCGCTGACGGCCGCGTGATCATCACCCACCACGGCACGGTGGCCGCGACTCTGCGTGGCGCCCGTGCCGCCGAGTTCCTGGCCGACGTCGAGGACGACCCGCAGCTCGCCATGGCCCGCTGGACAGGGAACTACCGGCACGGCAACGAGCGGGTGGCTCGGCAGCACCCTCGCAACCAGCGCTGAGCGACACGCCACGCCGCCGGGCGACGGGGCGGCGTGGCGTGCCGATGACGGCTGTCATCGGCTCGACGCCGGGTGGACGAGCGGCCGCAGGCTCGGCACGGGAGGCAAGCCGCCCACCGTGCTGGGAGGGCCGCCCGCCTCGGCCACCGGCTGGGATCCCTGGAACTGGGTGAGCGTCGCGACGGTCCCCTCGGGGCCGTAGACCTGCTGATCGACGGAGTCACGCCAGCCCTTCAGCGACGGGTCGCCCTGCCCCGCCGCCTCGACCCGCTCGGCGGTCCTGGCGTAGGTGGAGATGGCATGGGAGTCGATCAGGTCGCGAGAGGCGATCCTGTCCACGGGGTCCGCCGACGACTTCAGGTCCACCCTCACGGTGATGCGCCGTGCCTCGTCCGGCGAAGGCAGACCGTCGAGCGCGGGCACGATGTCGGTCGAGTGCTCGAGGTGCTTGGTGGTGACGCCAGGCGGGGTGGTCATCCCGGCCACCGGCGAGCCAGCGGTCAGCACGTGGGTGATGGTGTGGCGCCCGGAGGCCACGGCTCCCGCGGCGACGGCCATGGCCACCATGCCGCCTTGGCTGTGGCCGGCGAGCAGCACCGCCTCGCCGGGCTGCGCGCCCGCCTGGTCGAGCGCCTCGAGGACGAGGGCGCTGGGCCCGTCGGGGGCGCCTGCCATCAGGGACAGGTTGGTAGTCGCGCGCATCGGGTTGTCCCCGTCCGGCCCGGACTGCTGGGTGCCGGGGATGGCGACCGCCCAGCTCCGCGTCCCGTCGGGCTGGTCGAACCGCACGACGCTCACCACTCCGCGGCCCCCGGACGCCTCTCCCGGGTACGCCTCGCCGATCAGGCGGAGCAGCGCGGCGTCGTCCCGGGGGCGGTCGGCGCCCTGCAGCGTGCGGCCGGCGCCGAGCGCGGCGACGGTGACCGACCGCTCGCGGAGCAGCCTCGCCAAGGGCTGGGACGCGCCGCCGACGGGGTGCCGCGGCCACAGTTGGAAGCCCTTCCGCAGCGCCTGCAGGTGGCTCGCCGCCCCGTGCAGCATCAGCTCGACGCCACCGGTGCGGACGATCGACGTCGCCTCGGGCCATCGACCGGTGCGGGCCTTGCCCAGGAGGGCGACGAGCCCCACGGCCCCGACCGTGTGGACGCCGGTGATCCAGGCGACCGGTCCCGCCAGCGGGCCCTCGCCGGCCCACGACGCCTGCGCTCCCACGAGACGCCGCACGGTGCGCTCCACCGCGCTCTCGGCCTGCCGGTACCCCTCGGCCGCAGCCTGGAGCGACCTCGCGAGGGCCCGGAGCGCCTCGGCCGTCTCCCCCGGCGACCCGAGCCCGCTCAGCAAGGGCGCCAGGGTCGTCCGCGCGGTGCGCGCGGACCCCAGCGCCGCGTCCCCCGCCCAGGTGGCGCGCTCTGCGGCGGCGAGCGCCGCCGCGGCGTCATCCAGGCGGCGGGCGGCCCCCTGGAGCGTGTGGACGGCGTGGTGCAGGTCGTCGAGCCGGGCGACGGTGCCGCCCCATCCGCCGGACACCTCGATGCCCGGGCCGAGGTCCGTCATCGTGCAAGCCCTGCCCTCATGGCCGGCCGATCACACGGTCGAGCAGGGACCGCCCGGCCAGGACGCGCATGTCGGCGCACGCGGCGGCCGTCGCGCGGTCGTGCAGGACGAGCGCGGTGTGGGCCGCCGCGACGTCCCGCGCGGTGCGGGCGACGGCCTGCTGTGCCTCGTCGAGCGCGGCGCGGTACCGGGTGGCGGCGTCAGACACCCACGTGACGCCTCCCGCGGCGGTGATCGACCGCGCCGCCTCCTCGATGTGCCCCATCGCCATCGCCACCACCGGTGAGACGGCCATCGCGCCGTTGAGCGTGCTTCCCCTCGTCATGGCCCGACCGTAGGGAGGAGCCGGGGCGCCGCCAGCCTGTCGCGCGTGGAGCCCTGGAGTGCCGTGGAATGCCCTCGGGTTGGGGGTGCACGGGCACTAGCCTCGGCCCGTGCGTCGTCGCTCCGCGCCGTGGGGCGCCCTCGCAGTCCTCGCCGGCTCGTTGATGTTCGCCGTCAACGGCACCGTCGCCAAGCTCGCGATGCAGTCCGGCCTGAGCCCCGAGCGGCTCGTGCAGCTCCGATGCCTCGGCTCCGCGGTGCTCCTCGTCGCGGTGGCCCTGATCGTCTCCCCCCGGTCGCTGCGCGCCCGCGGCAAGGAGCTCGCCGTGCTGGCCCTGCTCGGCGTGGTCGGGGTCGCGCTGGTGCAGTGGTGCTACCTCGTGGCCATCTCCCGGCTGCCCGTCGGGCTCGCGCTGCTCCTCGAGTACACGGCCCCGCTGCTGGTCGCGCTGTGGGCGCGGTTCGTGCTGGGCGAGCAGGTCCGCGCCCGGGTGTGGTGGGCGCTGGCCTCGTGCCTGGCCGGCCTCGCCCTGGTCGCGCAGGTGGGTGACGGCATCGTGCTCGACGGTCTGGGCCTCGCTGCCGGGGCGGGAGCCGCCATCGCCCTGGCCGCCTACTACCTGTTGGGCGAGCGGCTGATGACGCGCCGCGAGCCACTCACCACCCACGCCTGGTCCATGGCGTTCGCCGCGCTCCTGTGGGTGGTGCTGCAGCCGCTCTGGACGTTCCCCGGCGGGCTGCTCGCCAAGCCCGCCCCACTCGCAGGGCCGCTCGCCGACGTGAGCGCCCCGATGTGGGTGCTCGTGCTGGGCATCGTGGTGCTCGGCACCGCCGTCCCCTACCTGCTGTTCCTGGTGGGCATCCGCCACCTCGGGGCGGCGCGCGCCGGGCTGCTAGGCATGACGGAGCCGGTCGCGGCCTCGGCGGTGGCCTGGGTGGTGCTGGGCGAGGCGATGACCGCGGTGCAGTTGATCGGAGGCGCGGTGGTGCTCGCCGGCATCGGGCTGGCGGAGACATCGCGGCGGCGGTCCCTCGAACCGGCCATCGGCGTCGCGAGCGTCAGTCCCGCCTCCACCACAGCACCGTAGGACGCGGCAGCGCGAGCACGACGACCACGGCGGCGAGGGCCAGCGCGGCGATCCGCCATCCGTCCCCCGGGGGCACACCGCCCTCCGCCACCACGGCGGCCACCACGGCCAGCGCCTGGGCGCCCACTTGCGGCGCAAGTCCCTCACGGGCGCCCGCGGCCAGCACCGCCAGCTCGACCCGCGTCCGCGCCCGGGTGCGCGCCGCGACGGCGCCGAGCCACACGACAAGGTGCGCCAGCAGCACGAGCAGCATCGTGGACCCCAGCGGTGGCGGCCCCCCGAGCAGCACCCTGGCGCCCACCACGAGCACCACGAGCCCGGACAGTCCCAGGCCCGGCGCGCAGGCCAGGGCCAGGACCAGTACGCCGAGCAGGATCGGCATCGACGCGGGCGGCTGGGGGCCCGGCCCCGACCAGGCGACGGCCAGCGCAGTCGCCGCGACAACCGCGAGCAGCAGCCGTACGGCCCAACCGGGCGCCCAGGGCCCCGTGCCGACCTCCACATCCTCGCGCTGCCGCGCGTCCGCGAGGGACCACGGCGCCCTCATGCGGGCACCCCCGCCCCCGGGCGCCGCTGACCGCGACGGGCCAGCCCTGCGAGGCCCACCGCCGGGTCGTCCCGCCACTGCACGATCTCGACGTCGAGGTCGGCCAGCTCGGCGAGCCGGTCCTCGCGGGCCAGCCGCACCAGGCGCAGCGCGAGGCGCTCACGGTCGTCGAGATGCCCCTCGCGTAGTTCGGGGAGGACGTCCACGGCGATCACCCGGTGGCCCGCCTGGCGCCACTGGCCGGCGACGCGGGAGGCCTCGTCGTCGAGGAACGTCGAGAACACCACGACGAGGGCGCCCGAGGGGATCTGCGGTGGCCGCAGCCGCTTGGGCGGCTCGCCCTCGGGCCGGGTCACGGCCAACGCGTGCCGGATGCGGTCGAGCTGGCGGCGCCCGCCGCCGGGCGGCAGGGGGCGGCGGCGTGCGCCGAGGTCGTCGAGGCCCACCCGGTCGCCCGCCCCGAGGTAGCCCTGCGCGAGCGACGCAGCCGCGTGCCGGCCCAGGTCGAGCGAGGTGGCGTCCTGCGCGCGCGGGCCCTCGGCCCCACGCCAGGTGCGGGGGTCCGGGCCGACATCGTCCCGGGAGTCGACGACGAGCAGCACGACGGCCTCGGCGAGCGCGTGCTCGCGGCGCACGTACAGCTCGCGCAGGTCGGGGGCGCGGCGGGCCGTGACCCGCCAGTCGATGCGCCGCAGGCGGTCCCCCGGCGCGAACTGGTGCACGTCGCGCAGGTCGCCACCCTCGCCGGGCCTGCGCGAGGTGTGGGCGCCGGTCAGGCCTCGCAGGCGCGGCGGCAGCGGTAGGTCGCGCAGCGCCGAGGGGCCGGGCAGCACCATCGCGGTGCGTCCCACCGGGTCTGTCGGCTCGCTGATGCTGGCCGCCCCGGGCCCGATTGCCTGCGCCTCGACGGTGGCGACCTCCTGCGGGCCGGTCCGCACGGTTCGCACCAGCAGCGGCAGGCTGCGGCGCCCGTCGACCCGCACCAGCAGCTCCGCGACGTCCCGGCCGGCGCGTCGCACGCCGAGCAGGGCCGTGTCCGCTCCCTGCGGCGCGTCCAGCAGCACCCGCGCGCGCACGGCGGCCCCGGCCACGGGAGCCTCGCCACCACCTGAGCCCGGCGGCGCCGCGTCCGCGCCGTCCTCGCCAGCGCCCGTCGGCTCCTCGCCGCTCCACGCCTCGACACGCACCGTGAGCTGTCCGGACGGCTGGCGCCACACGGTCCAGGCCGCCGCGATCAGGGGCGCAGCGCCCAGCACGGCGACGTCGGGCCGGCCGAACACGCCGCCCGCGATGAGGAGCACCGCGCTCGCCACGGCGCCCGCGCCGGCCGCCCGGCTGCGGGACCAGCCCTCGCTCACTCGACGCGCGCCTGGCGCCCGGCCGCCACCGCCACGGCCGCGTCCGACGCGGCGGCCCCGCGGACGGTGGGCGGCACCGGCGTCCCGGTCAGGACCTCGGTGACGACACGCTGCGGCGCGAGCCCCGTGGCCCAGGCCTGCGGGTTGAGGGAGAGCCGGTGCGCGAGGGTCGCGACCCCCACGGCCTTGACGTCCTCCGGCACGACGAAGTCGCGCCCGTCCAGCACCGCGAGCGCCCGCGCGACCAGCACGAGGGCCTGCGACCCTCGCGGCGAGGCCCCCACCTCGACGGCGCCGTGCGCGCGGGTGGCCGCGGCCAGGTCCACGCAGTAGCCGAGCACGTCCGGGTCCACGACGACCGCCTCGACCCCGGCCTGCATCTGGGAGAGCGTCGCTGCGTCGACCACCTGGCGGACGTCCGCGTGCTCGCGGCGGCGGGCCAGCCGGCGGCCCAGAACGTCCATCTCAGCCTCGCGATCGGGGTACCCGACCGCCAGGCGCACCATGAACCGGTCGAGCTGGGCCTCGGGCAGCGGGTACGTGCCCTCGTACTCGACCGGGTTCGACGTGGCGATCACGTGGAACGGCTCGGCGAGCCGGTGCGTCGTCCCGTCGACCGTGACCTGCCGCTCGGCCATGGCCTCCAGCAACGCGGACTGCGTCTTGGGCGCGGTGCGGTTGATCTCGTCGGCGAGCAGCAACCCGGTGAACACGGGGCCGGGCCGGAACGCGAACGTCGCCGACGACGGGTCGAACACGCTCGACCCGGTGAGGTCGGAGGGCAGCAGGTCCGGGGTGCACTGCACCCGGCGGAAGTCCAGGCCGAGCGCGGTGGCGAGGCTGCGGGCCGCGAGGGTCTTGCCCAGGCCCGGCACGTCCTCGAAGAGCACGTGGCCGCCGGCCAGGATCGCTGCGAGGGCGACCTGCAGCGGCTCGCGCATGCCGACCACCGCCGTCCCGACCTCGTCGAGCACGGCGCGGCCGCGGGCGGCGACCTCGGGGACGGAGAGCACGGTGCTGGTCATCGGACAGTTCTCCTGGGGGATCGCGGTGCGGTAGATCGCGTGTCGGCGGGCGGCGGGTCAGAAGGTCGACGGTCGGTCGATCGGTGCTCCTGGGAGCCGATGGCGGTGGTCGTCGGCAGGGTCCGGGCAGGGCCGAGCCTCTCCAGGACGTCGACGGCGTGGCGCACGTCAGCCAGCCGTGGCATCGGCAGGCTCGTGCGGGTCAGCGTGCGGTGGGCCCGCTCGCCGACGAGGTCCCGCAGCGCCGCGTCGTGCTCCGGGTCCTCGAGCCGCACCCCGTGCCGTGCCAGCCGGACGGCGGCGGTCCGGCGCAGCACGCGGTGCGCGCGCTCCCCGACGCGGCGGTCACGGGCCACCATCGCCCAGGCCAGGTCCTGCACCTCGCCCCGGGCGCCGTGCCTGCGGGGCTCGTGCTCGCGAGCGGGCCGGACGTCGGGATCGGGCTCGACGCGCTCGACCACCAGCACGACGACCGCCAGGGCGAGCCCGAGGAGGGCCGCCGACTCAGCCTCGACGCCGACCGCCCACGCCACGAGGGCGCCGGCGGCGCCGACGGCCAGCGGCCGCACGACCGCCCGCCCCACGCGCCTCACGGGAGGGCCTCCGGCCCGGGCTCCGGCGCGGGCGGCGCGTCACGGCGGGCGCGCAGGCCGTCGGCGAGCACTGCCAGGCACTCCTGGGCTCGCCGCACGTCCTGCTCGGTGACGGCCCGCTGGCTGTACCGCGCGGCCAGGTACAGGCCCAGCAGGTCGCGGGTCGCCCCGGGGTCGGCGCGGGTCGCGTCGAGGACCGCGACGGTCAGCTCGCTCGCGGTCTGGGCGGGGTCCCGCGCGACACCGCTGCCCTCGGCGGCCTGCTCGAGCGCGACCCAGGCCGCGATGACCGCGTCGGCGGGCTCGGCCTGCGCCGCGAGCGCCCGCGTCGCACGGGCGACCCCCTCGCGCAGCGCCGGCGCGCCCGCCTCGTCGGCCCCGCCCTCCACGACGAGGTCGCCCTCGGACTCGTCGGCCGTCGCGCGCTCACGCGCCCGCGCGGCGCGGAGCAGCGCGCGGATGGCGAGGACCGCCAGCACGACGACCAGGACGAGGCAGAGCGCCGCGAAGGCGATGCCGAGCCAGCCGAGCCAGGCCGGCAGGCCCCCGGCGGGCGGCATGCCCTCAGCCAGCGACTCGGGTCGCGGGGCCGGGGTGGACTCCGGGCGGTCGAGCTCGAGCTCCAGGGGCGCGGCGTCGCGCAGCCGGATGCGCCACGGCCCGGCGGCGGCCGCGGCGATCACCGAGCCGGCCACGAGCATCGACACCAGCACGGTGGGCAGCAGCCCGCGCAGCGTGAACGGCTGGTCGTGGCCCTGCTGGTCAGAGGGGGCGTCCGTGGCCGTCCCGCGCACGAGGCGGCTCACGCCGTCCCTCGGCACGTCGCAGGCTGAGCGGGCACGCGCCTCCGTCCTGGAGCTGTGGTCGGTGGCCTCGGACCGGCCCACTGTAGTCAGTGGGCCGCGGCGGCCAGGGCCCGGACGAGCCCACGGATCGTGCGGCCGCTCTGGGATGATGGCGGCATGACCTCCCCCGCGCGCGTGAGCCTGGCCGACGTGACTCCCCCCATCGCCCTGGGGCCGCTCGACGGCCGCTACCGGTCCGCGGTGGCGCCCCTGGTCGATCACCTCTCCGAGGCGGCGCTGAACCGTGAGCGCGTGCACGTGGAGGTCGAGTGGCTGATCCACCTGGCCTCGCAGCACGTGGTGCCCGGGGCCCCGGACCTCTCGGCCGCGGAGCGGCAGTACCTGCGCGACGTGGTCGCCTCCTTCGGGCCCGACGAGGTCGCGGAGCTGGCCGAGATCGAGCGCACCACCGTGCACGACGTGAAGGCCGTCGAGTACTTCCTCAAGCGCCGCCTCGCGGACGCCCCGGCCGTCCTGGGCCCGGACACGGTGCTGCCGTCGGTCGGCGAGCTCGTCCACTTCGCCTGCACCAGCGAGGACATCAACAACCTCTCCTATGCGCTGATGGTGCGGGGCGCCGTCCGCGAGGTGTGGGCGCCTGCCGCGGCCGCGCTGGTGGACGAGGTCGCGGCGATGGCCCGGGAGTCGGCGGCGACGCCGATGCTGGCGCTCACGCACGGCCAGCCGGCGACGCCCACGACGCTGGGCAAGGAGCTGGCCGTGCTGGCGCACCGTCTGCGCCGCCAGCTGCGGCGGATCGACGGGGACGAGTTCCTGGGCAAGCTCAACGGCGCCACGGGCACGTACGGCGCGCACGTGGTGGCCGTGCCGGGCGCCGACTGGCCCGAGGTCTCCCGCACGTTCGTGGAGCACCTGGGCCTGACGTGGAACCCGCTGACCACCCAGATCGAGTCGCACGACTGGCAAGCGGAGCTGTACGCCGACATGGCGCGCTTCAACCGGGTGCTGCACAACCTGGCCACCGACGTGTGGAGCTACATCTCGCGCGGGGTGTTCATCCAGACGCCGGTGGCGGGCGCGACGGGCTCCTCGACGATGCCCCACAAGGTCAACCCCATCCGGTTCGAGAACGCCGAGGCGAACCTCGAGATGTCGTGCGCCCTGCTCGACACCCTCGCGGCGACCCTGGTCACCAGCCGCTTGCAGCGCGACCTCACGGACTCGACCACCCAGCGCAACATCGGCCCGGCGTTCGGGCACTCGCTGCTCGCGATCGACAACGTGCGCCGCGGCCTGCGCGCGCTGTCCGTCGACGCCGGCCTGCTGGCCCGGGAGCTGGACCAGAACTGGGAGGTCCTCGGAGAGCCCGTGCAGTCGGCGATGCGGGCGGCCGCCGTGGCGGGCGTCACGGGGATGCAGAACCCCTACGAGCGCCTCAAGGACCTGACCCGCGGGCGCCGCCTGACGGCTGAGGACATGCGTGGGTTCATCGCCGGGCTGGGGCTTCCGGACGACGTCGCGGACCGTCTCGCGGCGCTCGAGCCGGGCTCGTACACCGGGCTCGCGGAGCAGCTGGTGGGCTACCTCGACGCCTGAGTGGCGGGGGTGGGCACACGGATCCACCCCGGTTCCTCACCAACCTCTCAGATAACGCTCTCTCAGTAAGGCCCCTGGTCAGAGCCCGACCAGGGGCCTTCTGGCCTCTTGCGGAGGATCCGGTTCCCGGGTAACGACCTCCGAAGTGGTCCAGATGCCCTGGGCCGTCTGGGTGAGTTCTGGACACCTGCCCGGATTCGTTGCACAATCGGGTTTCGATTCCGGAACGTCCGGTACATCCGATTTGGCGAGGGTGCCATCGTGACCCTGATGCAGAAGGCGATCACGCCCGCTCTGACTCGCGCTCATCTGACCGTGGGTCATGACCGCGTGGCCGGGTACGTGGTGCGGGCTGAGGACGTGTCCTTCGCCACGACGCCAGCCCAGCTGTTCGAGGTGCACGGACTCGGCTATCCCGGCACACCGTTCAGCCCGTACGCGCCGTCCATCGACGTGCTGCGCTTCGAGTCATCCCCGCAACTGCAGTACCAGGACGTGCCCGGCTACATCGTGCCGTTGTGGTGGCTGCGCCACTCGCGCATCCCCCCGGGCGCCGAGCTCGTGCGGATCTTCGCCGACGGCACCCAGATCCTCCTGGGCCACTACGGCGACGTCGGCACCGGCTGGACCGTCACCCAGCTCGGGGCCCAGCGCCCCGCCCTGGCGTCGCTGTCCCGCTGCGTCGGCCCGGTGGCCAAGTGGCACGGCGCGTACCTCGAGGCCGACGTGGTCGACGAGGGCAACACCGTGGTGCTCGCCCTGGCGAACCCCCCGCTGTTCGAGACTGACTTCCAGCAGTCCCCCGCTGGCCGCTGGTACCGCCGCGTCGCCCGGGAAGAGGTCAGCGAGCTGTTCGAGCTGGACCTCACCGCCCGGTGGAACGGCCTCAACGTCCGCGTGGTCGACCAGTGGCAGGACGCGCAGCGCTACGTCGTCGCCCGCATCTCCCACCTGGGCGACGACATGGAGCGCGCCGAGCAGCTGCGCCTGGACCGCGTGGAGGCCGGCGTCTACGAGGCGATCGTCTACGCGGCCGAGCTGACCGACATCCAGACCAACCAAGTCGTGCCCCACACCTGGGCGCCCGGACCAGCACAGAAGGCGTGGGCCTGACCGCTCCCGCTTCCCCGAGACCGCACGCCGGGCCTGGCTCCCCCCCGCTCAGGCCCGGCGTGCGCGCAGTTGCGCAGCGCCGCTACCCGCCCAGGACCGACTCGTCCTCGACACAGTCGCGCGTCGGCGGCTCCGCCACCCGGCGCGACGGACTGGGCAGCTCAGGCGTCGGCACAGCGGCGAGCTCGGCCACCGCCGCCGCGAACGCCTCGGCGTCCCCACGGCGCGCCGCCTCCCGCGCGCGGACGGTCGGCCCGTGCAGGGCCGCCCGCGCCCGGCGACGGACCGCGCGCAGGGCCACCGCCCGCTCCTGACTAGCCTCCGACCCTCGGGACGCCCGCTCGATGGCGCCGAGCACACGGACCCGCTGCTCGATCACCGCGGGGTTCCACGCGCGCACACGCTGCTGGGCCTCGAACTCGGCCGCGGTGCGCCGCACGATCGCCCGGGCGGTCTCGATGGGCGTCGACCTCTCGTCCGGCGCGGCCTCGCTCACGGTGGTCAGGCTCACCAAGCGCACTCCAGGGAGCTCACGCACCCCTGGGTCCACGTCGTGGCGCAGCGCCAGGTCGATGATCGCGAGCGGCCGATCGGTCCCCGCCCGCGCCGCGGCCAGCGCCTCGGCGCGGAGCACGGGCCCTGCGGCGCCGCTGCAGGCCACCACCAGGTCGACGTCGTCCAGAGCGCCCGCGAGGTCCCGGGTGGTGAGGGCCAGCACGCCTCGCGCCGCGGCGAACGCAGGCGCCCGGCCGCTCGGGGAGAAGACGTGGATGTCTTGGCAGCCCCGCGACTTCAGGGCGGCGAGGCTCGCGCCCGCGTACGAGCCGGTGCCCACGAGCACGCAGCGGACGGCCGGCCAGTCCGAGAGCCCGTCCTCGACCAGGTCGAGGGCCACCGAGACCATCGAGCGCCCCGCCGCGCCGAGGCCGGTTGCGGCCTCCACCGCCCGAGACGTGCGGGAGGCGACCTGGAAGAGGGCCTCGAGGTCGGTCGTGGTGGTGCCGTCGCGGCGCGCGGCGGTCAGGGCGCGGCGCACCTGCCCAGCGATCTCGCGCTCGCCCACCACCATGGACTCGAGCCCGGAGGCGACCGCGAAGAGGTGCTCGGCGACGTCGGCGCCGGTGCGGACGTGCACATCGGAGACGATCCGCTCGGCGTCGTAGCCGGTGTGCCGGGACACGACGAGGGCGGCCGCAGCCCGGGCAGCCGAGACGTGCTCAGCGTCGACGACGTCCAGGTACAGCTCGAACCGGTTGCAGGTCGCGAGCACCACGGACCCAGCGACAGGCGGGCACTCGGACACGATTTCGCGTCCGACCGCATGCGTCGCGGCGGACAGCCGCTCCAGCACCGCGAGGTCGAGGTCGTGGTGACTGGCGACCAATGACATCAGCACCACGTTGACGATTGAATCATCCCGAGGAATGTCCGGCACAATCGAGGCGTGAGCCTTCCTGTGACGCATCCGCTCGTCGACGGCCGAACCAGCAATTCTCCGCTGGTCGCGGCCTATTCCGGAGAGTCCCCGGCACGCCTTCCGGTGTGGTTCATGAGGCAGGCCGGACGTTCCCTGCCTGAGTACCGCGCGCTGCGCGAGGGCGTCGGGATGCTCGAGTCCTGCCTGCGCCCCGAGCTGGCCAGCGAGATCACTCTGCAGCCGGTCCGCCGGCACGACGTGGACGCCGCGATCTTCTTCTCGGACATCGTGGTGCCGCTGCTGCTGGCCGGCGTGGACGTGGACATCGTCCCCGGGGTGGGGCCGGTCATGGGCACTGCGGTGCGCACGGCGGACGACGTGGCGCGGCTGCGGGACGCGGGCCCCCTCACCGCCGAGGCCCTCGAGCCGGTGAGCCAGGCCGTGGCGATGACGGTCGCCGCGCTCGGGTCGACGCCGCTGATCGGGTTCGCCGGGGCGCCCTTCACGCTGGCCGCGTACCTGGTCGAGGGCCGACCCTCACGCGACCACCTTGCCGCCCGGACGCTGATGCACGCAGATCCGGAGACCTGGCGGGACCTCACCGAGTGGGCGGCCGACGTGACGGGCGCGTTCCTGCGGGCCCAGGTCCTGGCGGGCGCCAGCGCGGCGCAGCTCTTCGACTCGTGGGCCGGGTCGCTGTCACTGGCCGACTACGTGGCCCACGCGGCGCCGTCCTCGGGCAGGGCGCTCGCCAGCGTGGCCGATCTGGGGGTGCGCCGCGTGCACTTCGGCACCGGGACCAGCGAGCTGCTGACCGCGATGCGCGACGTCGGGGCCGATGTCATCGGCGTCGACTACCGCCTGCCGCTCGACGAGGCGAACCGCCGGTTGGGCGGGCGCACGCCGCTGCAGGGCAACATCGACCCGGCGCTGCTGGGCGCCCCGTGGCCCGTGCTCGAGGCCCACGTGCGCGACGTGATCGCCCGCGGCAGCGAGGCGCCCGGGCACGTGGTGAACCTGGGGCACGGCGTGCCGCCGGACACCGACCCGGAGGTCCTCACGCGCGTCGTCCGGCTCGTCCACGAGGCGTGAGCCCGATGCCCGCGGTCCCCGGCACGGCTGGCGAGCAGTGGGATGCCGTGGTCATCGGAGGCGGGGTCTCGGGGCTGGTCGCGGCACGCGACCTGGCAGCCGGAGGGCTGCGGACCCTGGTGCTGGAAGGGCGCGCGACCGCGGGCGGCGCCGTGGGGCGCCACGAGCTGGCCGGGCTGACGCTGGACTCCGGCGCGGAGTCCTTCGCGACGCGGGGCGGCGCGGTCGCCGAGCTGGCCCGGGAGCTGGGCCTGTCCGCCCGGGTGACGCCGCCCGAGCCGCGCGGGGCCTGGGTGCAGCTGCCGCAAGGCGCAGGACCCCTGCCGCGAGCGGGCGTGCTGGGCATCCCGACCACCCCCTGGGCTCCTGACGTGCGGCGGACCGTGGGGCTGCTCGGGGCCCTGCGGGCGAGCGCGGACCGGGTCCTGCCCGCCGGGTGGGGCGACCGTGAGCACGACGGCAGCCCGGTGACCCTGGGCGCGTTGGTGCGCCGGCGGATGGGTGGCCGCGTCCTGGAGCGGCTGGTGCGGCCGGTGGTGGCAGGCGTCCACGCGGCCGACCCCGACGACATCGCTGTGGACGCCGTGTCCCCGGGCCTGCGGGCGGCCCTCGCAGATCGCGGGAGCCTCGCGGGCGCGGTGCGCTCGCTGCGGGCCGCGGTCCCGGCCGGGTCGGCCGTGGCGGGCTTCGACGGCGGCCTGCACGTCCTGGTGGACGCGTTGCTCGCGGACCTGGCCGGGCGTGGCGCCCGGGCGCGCACCGGGTCACGGGCAGTCGAGGTTCGCCGGGCTGCGGACGTCCTAGGGGCGGCGGCGCCAGGGACGGACGCGGCCTCCGCGGGCGCCGACCCGACGGCCATGGCGCCGTTCGAGGTGGTCGTCGAGGACGCCCACGGGACCACGAGCGTGGTGCGCGCCGACCGCCTGGTCGTGGCGACGCCTGCTGCGGTGGACCTGCTGCGGGACGTGGCGCCAGGGCTGGCCGACGTCGCGCTCGACCCGGGCGCCGAGGTCACCTTGGTCACGCTGGTGCTCGATGCCCCGGCGCTGGACTCCGCGCCGCGGGGCACCGGCGTGCTGGTCTCCCCCGCGACACAGGGCGTGCGGGCGAAGGCGCTGACCCACGCGACCGCCAAGTGGGCGTGGCTCGCCCGGGCGGCGGGGGCCGGCCGGCACGTGGTGCGGCTCTCGTACGGCATGGCGGGCGACGGGCCCGCCCCCAACGCCCTGGCCGACGACGAGCTGGTCGCCGTGGCCCTGCGCGACGCCTCAGTGCTGCTGGGGACGCCGTTGGGCCAGGACCAGCTGGTGGCGTCTGCCCGAGTGGCTTGGTCGCAGTCGCTCCCCCGGCCGAGCGTCGCGCATCGCGAGGCCGTCGCGCGCGTCCGGGCCGCCGCCTCGACCGTGCCCGGGCTAGCCGTCTGCGGGGCCTGGGTTGCGGGCAACGGGCTCGCGTCCGTGGTCCCGGACGCCCGGGCGGCCGCGCGATCGCTGTCCAGCCCGCAATAGCACCGGGAATGCCGCACGAGAAACACCCGGAATTGCTGTTCTGACAGCACGTCACGAACGCACCACAATTCCGCGCCGATAAAGTGTTCTGACTCATTGTCACCTTGCCCTGGCCGGCGACAGGCGCTTCTCTGATGGGCGCCCTGCGACGCCCGGCTTTCGACATCCGCGCAGCCGAGGACGACACTGGACCCCATGCCCACGAAAGTCCGCATCGGCACCCGCGCCAGCGCCCTGGCCCTCACCCAGACCGGGCACGTCGCCGCCGCTCTCAGCCGGTCCGGCGCGGTCGAGGTCGAGATCGTGCGCGTGCGGACCGAAGGGGACCGGGTCACGACGCCGCTGTCCACACTGGGCGGCACCGGCGTCTTCGTCACCGCGTTGCGCGAAGCGCTGATCCGGGGCGAGTGCGACGTCGCCGTCCACTCGCTCAAGGACCTGCCCACCGTGCCGGGCGACGGCGTGGTGGTCGCGGCCGTGCCCCCGCGCGAGGACCCGCGCGACGCGCTGTGCGCCCGTGAGGGGTGGACGCTGGCCACGCTGCCGACGGGAGCCCGTGTCGGCACCGGCTCGCCGCGACGGGCCGCACAGCTCCTCGCCGCGCGCCCTGACCTCGAGGTCGTGGACATCCGCGGCAACGTCGACACCCGGCTCGCCCGCGTGGCGCCCGGCGACCTCGACGCCGTCGTGCTGGCACGCGCGGGCCTCGCGCGGCTCGGCAGGCTCGACGCCATCACCGAGGTCATCGACCCGGCGGTGATGACCCCGGCCCCCGGCCAGGGGGCGCTCGGGATCGAGGTCCGCTCACCCGGCAGCGTCGAGTCCTTGGGAGTGGACCTCGCCACCGCTCTGAGCGAGCTGGACGACCCCCGCGCCCGGCTCGAGGTGTTCGCCGAGCGCTCGCTGCTCTACCGGCTCGAAGCAGGCTGCGCCGCGCCCGTGGGCGCCCTGGCGCGCATCGAGGACCCCGTGGACGGCGGGGACGCGCACCTGGTGCTCGACGCCGTGGTGATCCGCACGGACGGGACCGCCCAGCTGCGCCGCTCGGGCTCGGTGTCGCTGCACATGCCATCGCCCTCGCCCGACCAGCCGCCGCCGCCAGAGTCCGCCCTCGTGGTGGGGGGCGTCTCCGTCCTCGACGGCTTCGCCCTCGCGCTCGGACGGGCGGTCGCCGACGACCTGCTCGCCTCAGGCGCCGCCAAGCTCGCCAAGGTCGGGCCCCGCTCCTCGGAGCTCGAGTGACGGCGCACGCCCAGCGGGGCCCCCTCAGCGGGCTCCGGGTGCTGGTTCCCCGCGCCACCGGGGATCCCGACCCCGTCGCCATCGCGCTGGCCGCGGCGGGCGCGGAGCCCGTGACCGTCGAGCTGATCACGACGGTGCCCCCGGAGGACCCCACCGAACTGGACGACCTGCTGCTCGCGCTGGGCGCCCACTACTACACCTGGCTCGTCGTGACGAGCGGCGCGACGCTGCCAGTGCTGGCCAGCCGCGCGGAGGAGGTCGGCTCGACGCTCGCCGAGCTCGTCGCCGGCACCCGGGTCGCCGCGGTCGGACCGGCCACCGCCCGCGCGCTGCGGCAGGCGGGGGTGCAGGTGGACCTGGTGCCCCGGGGGACGTCCTCGGCGGCCGCGCTGCTCGAGCAGTGGCCCGCGGCGTCGGGCGAGGGCCGGATCCTGGCGCCGCACGCCGACCTCGCGTCGCGCCGCCTCGTCGACGGGCTGCGCGCCCGCGGCTGGGAGGTGGACGACGTCGTGGCGTACCGCACGCTGCGAGGCGCCCCGCCCGAGCCGCAGGTCCGCGCGGCGTGGTCCGCCGGGGAGATCGACGCGGCGCTGCTCACCTCGGGCAGCACGGCGCGCCACCTGATCGAGCTGCTGGGGCCGCCGCCGCCCGGCGTGCTCGTGTGCTGCATCGGGCCCAGCACCGAGGCCGAGGCGCGCCGCCTCGGGATCCCCGTCGCGGGCGTCGCCCAGAGCCAGACCCCGGCAGGCCTGGTCGAAGCGCTCGTCCAGGCGGCCGCCACCGAGAATCGAGCACCGAGGTGAACCCGTGAGCACACCCGAGCCGAACCTGATCGCGCCCGTGGGGCGGCTGCGCCCCCGACGCCTGCGCTCCACGCCCGCCCTGCGGCGCCTGACCGCGCAGACCCGTGTGCACCCCGCCGGCCTGGTGCTCCCGCTGTTCGTCAAGGAGGGCCTGGAGGAGCCGGCGCCCATCGGCTCCATGCCGGGCGTCGTCCAGCACTCCCGGGACTCGCTCCGCCGCGCCGTGGCGCAGGCCGCCGAGGCCGGGATCGGCGGGGTCATGCTGTTCGGCGTCCCCACCCACCGCGACGCGACCGGCAGCCAGGCCACCGACCCGCACGGCGTGCTGAACGTGGCCATCACCGACGCGGTGCGCGAGGCGGGCGACGCGCTGGTGGTGCAGGCCGACTTGTGCCTCGACGAGTTCACCGACCACGGCCACTGCGGCGTGCTGACCCCCGACGGGCGGGTCGACAACGACGCGACACTCGTGCGGTACGCCGCGATGGCCCTCGCGCAGGCCGAGGCCGGCGCCCATCTGGTCGGCCTGAGCGGGATGATGGACGGCCAGACGGCCGTGGTGCGCGACGTGCTCGACGACCACGGGCACGACGACGTCGCCGTGCTGGCGTACGCCGCGAAGTACGCCTCGGCGTTCTACGGGCCGTTCCGCGAGGCTGTCGACTCCCAGCTCGAGGGAGACCGGCGGACCTACCAGATGGACCCGGCGAACCGTCGCGAGGCGGCCCAGGAGGTCGCGCTCGACATCGCCGAGGGCGCCGACATCGTCATGGTGAAGCCCGCGATGAGCTACCTCGACGTGCTCGCCGACGTCGCCGCGACGTCCACCGTCCCGGTCGCGGCGTACCAGGTGTCAGGCGAGTACGCCATGATCGAGGCCGCCGCCGCGAACGGCTGGATCGATCGTCGCCGAGCTGTGATGGAGTCGGTGCTCAGCATTCGGCGCGCAGGCGCCGATCAAGTACTGACGTACTGGGCGGTCGAGCTGGCCGGATGGCTGCAGGAGGAAAGCTGATGGGTGCAGGAAGCGAGACGTCCGCGTCGTACTTCGAGCGGGCGCGATCCGTGACGCCGGGCGGGGTGAACTCGCCCGTGCGCGCCTACGGCTCGGTGGGCGGCACCCCCCGGTTCCTCACGTCGGCGCGCGGCGCGTACGTGACCGACGCCGACGGCAACGAGTACGTCGACCTCGTGGGGTCGTGGGGCCCGGCGCTGCTCGGGCACGCCCACCCGGTGGTGGTCGAGGCGGTCCGTGAGGCCGCGTCCCGTGGGCTGTCCTTCGGCGCCCCCACCCTCACCGAGGTCGAGCTCGCGGACGAGATCCGGGCCCGGGTCCCCGCGGCGGAGCGCGTGCGCCTGGTCTCGACCGGCACTGAGGCGACCATGACGGCGGTGCGGCTGGCCCGCGGCGTGACCGGCCGCGAGCGGATCGTGAAGTTCGCCGGGTGCTACCACGGGCACGTCGACTCGCTGCTGGCGGAGTCCGGCTCAGGGGTGGCGACCCTCGGCCTGCCCGGTTCGGCGGGTGTGACCTCCGCGGTCGCCGCCGAGACCATCGTGCTGCCCTACAACGACCTCGAGGCCGTCGAGGCCGCGTTCGCCGAGCACGGCAGCACCATCGCCGCGATCATCACCGAGGCCGCCCCGGCCAACATGGGCGTGGTCCCGCCCGTGCCCGGCTTCAACGCCACCCTGCTGCGCATCGCGCACGAGCACGGCGCGCTCCTCATCCAGGACGAGGTGCTCACCGGGTTCCGCGTCGGCCCGGCGGGCTGGTGGGGGCTGGAAGGCTCCGTCGAGGGATGGGATCCCGACCTCTTCACCTTCGGCAAGGTCATCGGAGGCGGCCTGCCCGTCGCCGCGGTCGCCGGGCGCGCTGACGTGCTCGACGCGCTCGCGCCCCAGGGCCCCGTCTACCAGGCGGGCACCCTGTCCGGGAACCCGGTGGCCACGGCCGCGGGCCTCGCCACGCTGCGGGCCGCCGACACCGCGGTGTACGGCCGCATCGACACGGTCTCCGCCGCACTGCGCGCGGCCGTCTCCAGCGCGCTCGCCGAGGCTCAGGTGCCGCACGCCGTGCAGTGGGCCGGAAGCCTGTTCAGCACGATGTTCGGCAGCGCCGCCGCCACTCGCGGCGCCCGGGACTACGCGTCGGTGCTGGCCACGGACTCGTGGCGGTACGCGCCGTTCTTCCACTCGCTGCTCGAGCAGGGTGTGTACGCGCCGCCGTCGGCCTTCGAGGCGTGGTTCGTCTCGGCGGCGCACGACGACGAGGCCGTCTCCCGCATCCTCGAGGCACTCCCCGCCGCTGCGCGTGCCGCGGCGCAGGCCACGCCTCCGCAGGGGTAGCCGGCCTCCGGGCGCCGAGCAGAACTGACCACTGGGTCGTGATCCGGCATGATGTCCCCCGGACGCGGAGGAACCGCGCGAACCGGACGCGAGGAGACTCCCAGTGCCGCTCATGCAGAAGGCCGTCACGCCTGCCGTCTCGGCGGCCATCCTGGACCACGGATACGACAGGGTGTCGGGCTTCGTGCTGCGGGCGGAGGACGTGCGGTTCGCGACCACCGCTGAGCTGCTGTTCGAGGCGCACGGCCTAGGGTTCCCCGGCTCGCCGTTCCGCGTGGACGCGCCCTCGGTGGACCTGCTGCGGTTCCCGACGTCCGGGCAGCTCCGGTTCGAGGACGCCGTGGGCGGCACCGACGACTCGTCCCGCCGGAGCACGGGCGGCCCGTTCCTGGACCGGCCGCCGTTCACCGGGCTCGGGTTCCAGGCCGTGCACGGCGAGGTGGTGCCGCAGTTCTGGCTCATGCACACGCGGGTCCCGGCCGGCACGGAGCTGTTGCGGGTCCACGCCGATGGGACCACGACGATGCTGGCCCGGTTCACGGACGTGGGGCACGGGTGGCAGCCCGAGGGCGGCGACGCGGTGCCCGGCCCGGCGCTGTCGCGTTTCGTGGGGCTGATCGCACGCTGGCGGGGCGAGTACCTGGCAGCGGACGTGCTCGCCGATGGCGGCGTGGTGGTCGCGTCGGAGATCGAGCCGGAGCCCTCGCTCGACGGATTCACCGTGGCGCCGGGCGGGCGGTGGAGGCGTGAGGTCCCCCGCGACGAGGTCACCGAGCTGTTCGAGCTGGTGGTGACCGCGACCTGGGACGGGCTGCCGGTCCGGGTGGTCGACCAGTGGACCGGCGAGGACGGCGAGCCGGTGGCGCGCGTCTCGTACACCGGCCACGACGCGGATCTCGCCGAGTCGCACCGCCTCGAGAAGCTGGACGCGGCGGTCTACGAGGCCACCGTGCCGATGAGCGCTCTGCGGTTGGTGACCCCGGGCCAGCTGGTGCCCGACGAGTGGGCGGCGACGACGGCCTGAGGGTCGCACGGTCGTCGCACGGCTGGGACTGACGTCCCCGCGGGGAATACCCCCTAGGGGTACCGTGTTGTGAAGAACGAAGCGGCGGTGGACGCCGCGTCCGACTCGCGCCACGGAGGTCCTGTGCACGGCTACATCCAGGACAAGGACGACTACCTCAAGCGGCTGCGCCGCATCGAGGGCCAGGTCCGCGGCATCGCCCGCATGGTCGAGGACGACACGTACTGCATCGACGTCCTCACGCAGATCGCCGCCGTCACCAAGGCGTTGCAGGCTGTCAGCATCGGCCTGGTCGAGGACCACCTGGGCCACTGCGTGGTCGACGCCGCCCGGGAGTCCCCCGAGGCGGGCGCCGCGAAGGTCCGCGAGGCCAGCGACGCCATCGCCCGCCTCGTGCGCAGCTGACCGTCCCGCCACCCACCTCACCCCGGCCGACACGGCCGGCCATCGGAAGGAACCACCATGAGCCAGACCCTGACCTCCACGTTCGGCGTCGACGGCATGACCTGCGGCCACTGCGTCGCGGCCGTCACGGAGGAGCTGACGGCTCTCCCCGGTGTCAAGAACGTCAGCATCGAACTGGTCAAGGGCGGCACGTCGCAGGTCACCGTGGTCTCCGACGAGCCACTGGGCGACGACGCCCTGCGGGGAGCCGTCGAGGAGGCGGGGTACGCGCTGACACCCAAGGGGTCGCTGCTGTGAGCTCCGCGCCCCGCACCGAGGGAACCGCCCATGTGACCGCCCCCAGCGCGCCGGTCGGCACGATCGACCTCGCGGTCACTGGCATGACGTGCGCGTCGTGCGTCGCGCGGGTCGAGAAGCGCCTGAACCAGGTGCCCGGCGCGAACGCGACCGTGAACCTCGCGCTCGAGACGGCGCACGTCGAGCTCACCGTCCCGACCGACGAGGAGTCGCTGCTCGCGGCCGTCCGCAAGGCCGGCTACGACGCGCGCGTCACCGGTCGACACGGATCGGCCGCAGCGGCGCCCGGGCCCGCGGCGGCCGACGCAGGTCCGCACACCGCGGGTCCGCACACCGCGGGTCCGCGCACCGCAGAGCACGACGCCGACGCCACCGCGCCGACCGCAGCGCACGACGGCGCCCACGGCATGGACCCCGTCGAGCACGCTCTGTCCGGGCACTCGATGGCGCCCGGACACGACATGGAGCCCGACGAGGACACATCGGCGCCCACCGCCGACCGCGGCTCGGTGCTCCGCACCCGCCTGCACGTGGCGGCGGTGCTGTCGGTCCCGGTGCTGCTGCTGTCGATGATCCCGGCGCTGCAGTTCACCGGCTGGCAGTGGGTCGTGGCGGCGCTCGCGCTGCCCGTCGCCACGTGGGCCGCGTGGCCGTTCCACCGCGCCGCCTTCCGGGCCGCGCGGCACGGGGCCTCGACGATGGACACGCTGGTGTCGATCGGCATCATCGCGGCCACCGGCTGGTCGCTGTGGGCCCTGCTGCTCGGCGGGGCCGGCGAGCTCGGCGTCACCATGACGCCGACCCTGTGGCCCGCCGCCTCGACGGACGGCATGGAGATGGCCGTCCCCGAGCTGTACTTCGAGGTGGCCGCCGTGGTCACCACGTTCCTGCTCGCCGGCCGCTACGCCGAGCACCGCTCCCGGCGCCGTGCCGGGGACGCCCTCCGGGCACTGCTCGACCTGGGCGCGAAGGACGTCGCGGTGCTGGTCACCGGGCCCGACGGGGAGAGCGTCGAGCAGAGGGTCCCGATCGACCGCCTGCGCGTGGGCGACGAGTTCGTGGTGCGCCCCGGGGAGAAGATCGCCACCGACGGGACGGTCGTCACCGGCACGAGCGCCATCGACGCCTCGCTGCTGACCGGCGAGCCGGTGCCCGTGGACGTCGCCCCCGGCGACGACGTGACCGGAGCGACGATGAACACCTCCGGGAACCTCGTGGTGCGGGCCACCCGCGTCGGCGAGGAGACCCGGCTCGCGCAGATCGGCCGCCTGGTCGCCGCCGCGCAGACCGGCAAGGCGCCCGTGCAGCGGCTCGCCGACCGGATCTCGGCGGTGTTCGTGCCGATCGTGCTGGTGCTCGCCATCGCCACGCTCGTCACGTGGCTCGTCACAGGCGGCGGCGCGCAGGCCGCGTTCACCGCGGCCGTGGCTGTCCTGATCATCGCGTGCCCCTGCGCCCTGGGCCTCGCGACGCCCACCGCCCTGCTGGTGGGCACCGGCCGCGGCGCCCAGCTGGGCATCCTCATCAAGGGCCCGCAGGTGCTCGAGCAGACCCGCGCGGTCGACACGGTGGTGCTGGACAAGACCGGCACCGTCACCGAGGGCCGGATGACGCTCGTGGACGTGCTGGCGCCCGACGGGTCGGACGACGAGGCGGCGGACGAGGTGCTGCGGCTCGCGGGCGCCGTCGAGGCGCTGTCCGAGCACCCCATCGCGCGCGCCATCGCCGACGCGGCGGCCGAGCTCGCCGCGGCACGCCGCGCCCGCGTCCCGGCGGGTGTCGGCGAGGACGGGGTCGTCATCGGCTCCGACCAGGTGCACGACTTCCGCAACGAGGCCGGGCACGGGGTCGCCGGCGTGGTCCGGGTCGCCCATGACGGCCTGGGCCTGGCTCGTCGCGTGCTGGTGGGCCGGCCCCGCTGGCTCGCTCAGCAGGGGATCCGCACCGACGACCTCGACGCCCCGTTTCAGGCGGCCGAGGCTGACGGCGCCACCGCCGTGATGGCGGCGTGGGACGGCCGGGCGCGGGGGGTCCTCGTGCTCCGCGACCCGGTCAAGGCCACGTCGAAGCAGGCAGTCGCCGAGCTGCGCGCCCTGGGCCTGCGGCCCGTGCTGCTGACCGGCGACAACCTGGGCGCGGCACGCGTCGCAGCCCACGCGGTCGGCATCCCCGACGGGGACGTGATCGCCGAGGTGCTGCCCGAGGAGAAGGTGCAGACCGTCGAGCGCCTGCAGGCGCTGGGCGCCCGCGTGGCGATGGTCGGCGACGGCGTGAACGACGCCGCCGCCCTCGCCACCGCCGACCTGGGCCTGGCGATGGGCACCGGAACCGACGTGGCCATCGAGGCCGCCGACCTCACCCTCGTGCGCGGCGACCTGCGCTCGGTGCCCGAGGCCATCCGGCTCTCCCGCCGCACCCTGCGGATCATCAAGCAGAACCTGTTCTGGGCGTTCGCCTACAACGTCGCGGCCATCCCGCTCGCCGCGCTGGGCCTGCTCAACCCGATGATCGCGGGCGCCGCGATGGCGTTCTCCTCGGTGCTCGTGGTGACCAACTCGCTGCGGCTGCGCACGTTCCACTAGGCACCGCCGCTGCGAGGCGCCGGCCCCCGTCGCTCCACCCCGGAGCGGCGGGGGTCACGCGCGTCCCGTGCCCAGCGGCCGCGCGCGCCACACCACGTCGAGCGCCGGGTGTCCGGAGGCACTTGGCTCCACCCTCTCCACGGTGAAACCCTCACGCTCGTAGAACGCCCCCGCGCGCACGTTGGCCGCGAAGTGCTCGACGCACACACGGTCCGCATCCGAGGGCATCTGCCGGATCAGCGCCTCGACGAGCCGAGGACCCCACCCGCAGCCCAGGCGCCCGGGATCCACGTAAAGCTTGTAGATCACCTGGTCGGCGCCGCTCCGACCCCGCTGCCCGACGCCCACCACCCGGCCCTCGTCCTCCCCGACGACGACCAGGCCGCCGTTCACGGCAGCATCGATCTGCTCCTCGTTCCACCACAGGCGCACCTGCGCGTCAGCGGCCTCCGCGCCGATCAGCGGCGTGTAGTGCGGGCGGATGTGAGCCTCGCCGAACTGGCAGATCGCGGCGACGTCGCCGATCCCGGCATCCCGCACGAGCCCTCCGACTCCTCCCACTACGCCCCCTCGCCACAGGTCCGTCCGGTCCCTCAGCAGGCTAGGCCAGCAGGGCGCGACGCCCAGGACGACGGCCGGCACGCGCCCTCCTGGTCGATCAGCGGCGAGCGGGTGTCGGAGGCGGGCGAGACGATGGGGGTGCGCCGCTGGCGTTCGGCCGGCGGCCAGTCGGCAGGGGGTCGATGAGATGGACTTCAGGCTCGAGCTCGTGTTCGTCCCGGTCAGCGACGTGGACCGGGCCAAGGCGTTCTACGCCGACAAGGTCGGTTTCGTGGTCGATCAAGACCAGAAGGTCTCCGACGACCTGCGCTTCGTGCAGCTCACCCCGCCCGGATCGGCCTGCTCGATCTCGATCGGCGTCGGCCTCTCAGACGCCGCGCCGGGGTCGACCAGGGGCCTGCAGGTGGTGGTCGACGACGCCGACTCTGCCCGGGAGTTCCTGCTCGCCCACGGCGTCGACGCCCCGCCCGTGGAGGAGTTCCCGTGGGGCCGCTTCACCGGGTTCAGCGACCCCGACGGCAACCAGTGGGCCGTCCAGCAGCTGCCGCCCCGATGAGCCGCTCGCCACTGCATCAGGCCGACCGCGCGGTCAGTGGAAGCGGCGCCCTTCGTCGCGGCGGTAGGCCATGACCGCCAGTGCCGCGAAGACCGCCGCCCATCCGGCGAGCACCGGCACGGCCAGGCCATAGGCGGGCACACCGCTCGTCACCTGGACCACCAGGTCGCGGGCGGCGCGGGTGGGAAGCGCGCGGGAGGCGACTTCGAGCCAGGCCGGGAAGATCTGCGGCGGCATGAACAGCCCGCCGGCGAAGGCCAGCGGGAACAGCACGGCCTGCACGACGGCGATGGCCGACTTGGCGCTGAGCGAGTACCCGATGGCGAGGCCGAGCAGCAGGAACACGAACGCCACGACGGGCACCATGCCGAGCCCGCCGAGCAGCTCGCCAGCGCTCAACGAGGCCTGGGTGAACAGTGCCGCGATGAGGACGAGCGGCACCAGGGCGAGGAAGCACCACACGATGCCGTTGAGCACCCGGCCGGCCATCCGTGGCCCGACCCCGGCGGGCAACGTGCGAACAAACGGGTCGAAGGGCAGGGCGCGGTCTTCCGCGACGCCCGCCCCGAAGCTGAACATGCACGCCGAGATGACGGCGAACGTGCCGAGCTGCGACACCGCGGCGGTGGCCGCGACAGGGTCCTGGGCGACCGCCTGCTGCGGCACCACGAAGAAGAACATGGCCAGTGCCGGGAACAGGAGGTTGCCGATCACCGCGATGGGCACCCGCACGGTCTCCAGGAACTGGTAGCGGCCGTGCAGCATCGCCAGGCTGGCCCACGAGCGCAGGGCGCCCGGCTCCGACGGGAGTGCGACGGGCTCGGGGACGGCGCGGGCGGTCATCGGGGGTTCTCCTCGTTCGCGCGGCGGGCGCCCTGGCGGCGGTCCGCGGTGCGGCGGTCCGGGTCTCGACCGGCTGCGGCGCGGCGGCGCTCTGACCTGCGGCGCTCGGCCGCGGAGCGCTCGGCGAACAGCGGCAGCCCGTCGTCGGCGACGGGGTCGGGGGCGGTGGGCTCGGCGCTGGTGAGCGCCAGGAACGCCTCCTCGAGCGACGCGCCACGGACCTCCAGCCCGCTGAACGGGACGTCGGCCCGGACCAGCTCGCGGACCACCCGATCGGCGTCGGCGGCCAGCAGCGTCCACCGCTCCGCCTCGTGCCGCACGCCCACGACGCCGGGCAGCGCCGCCAGCGCGGCGGCCTCGGCGCCCGGGGCGGACAGCACCACGCGACGCACCGCGACGAGGTCGAGCACCGCGGCCAGCGAGTCGTCGGCCAGCACCCGGCCATCGCCGATCACGACGACCCGCTGGGCCAGCGCCTCGATCTCCTCCAAGTAGTGGCTGGTGAGCAGGATGGTGGCGCCGTCGGCGTGGTAGTCCAGCAACGCTTGCCACAGGATGTGCCGGGCCTCGACGTCGAGGCCCGTGGTGGGCTCGTCAAGGAGCACCACGCGGGGGCGCCCCACCAGCGCGAGCGCCACGGCGAGCCGGCGTTTCTGCCCGCCGGACAGCCCCCCGGTCTGGCGCGCGGCGAGCCCTTCCAGGCCGAACCGCTCGAGCAGCTCGCCACGGGGCATGGGGTCCGGATAGTGGCCGCCCACGAAGTCGACGACCTCGCGCACCTTGAGCGAGTCCGGCAGCCCGGTCTCCTGCGGGGTGGTGCCCAGGCCGATCCGCGCCGCGGCGTCGCGAGGGTCCTGCCCGCACAGCGTGACGGTTCCGGAGTCGGGGCGGCGCAGGCCGCTGACGAGGCTGAGCAGGGTGGTCTTGCCGGCGCCGTTGGGGCCGAGCAGGCCCACGAGCTCCCCGGCGCCCACCTCGAGTGTCACGTCGTCGAGGGCCAGGACGTCGCCGAACCGGCGCGTCACGCCGTCGAACTGGATCACAGCGGCGCTCATGACGGCCCTCCCAGCAGCTGCGCGAGCGAGCGACGGTAGCGCTCGAAGGCGAGCCGGCCGGTGGTGGTCAGCTCGAGGTAGGTCACGGGCGTGCGGCCCTTGTGGGTCTTGGTGACGGCTACGTACTCAGCCTCCTCGAGCTTGCGCGCGTGCGTCGAGAGGTTGCCGGCGGTCATGTCGAGCAGCTCCTGCAGCCGGGTGAAGGCGATGCGGTCCCCGGCGGGGAGCGCGGCCAGGGTGGCGACGACGCGGAGGCGGGCCTGTGCGTGGATGACGGGGTCGAGCTCGACGTCGGTCATGCCGTGCGGGCCGCCGATCCGGCCATTCGGCCCCGGCGGGCCTGCCGCCGCGCGTGCTCGATCCCGGCGCCCACGAGGAAGCCTCCGCCGCCCGCGAGCGCCATGACCAGGAACGTGAGGGGCAGGCCCACCGAGCTGGCGACCGCGGCGACGACGAGGATCCACACGCCGAGCCAGAAGAGGGCGGGCTCCTGGTCCATGGCGCCGCCCGCCATGTAGAGCAGGCCCACGATCAGGCACGCGAGGCCGTTGGACGCGAGCGCGACGAGCTCGTGGGAGGCGCCGGCGTTGACGAAGGCCCCGATGAGCGCGCCCTGGAGCAGGAAGCCGAGCCCCCAGGCCCAGCCGTACATGGCCCCGGCGGTGACGCTGGGGCCATGCATCCCGGCGGCGCGGCGCACCGAGTGCACGATGGTGAAGACGACCGCGGAGCTGATGCACAGCCCGAAGACGATGAACGCGCCGCTCGGCGGGCGGTACACATCGAGGTCCTTGACGGCGAGCCACAGCGCTCCGTAGCCGATCAGCCAGGCGGCGCCCCAGACGAGGAAGAGCAGCCGGCCGTCCGGGGTGGCCCCGGCGCGGACCCGCTCCTGCTGCGAGGCGATGATGGCCAGTCCGTCGGCCGGCGCGGGGGGCGCGTCCTCGATGTCGTGCGCGTGCTGCTGCATGGCGGGCCTCTTCTCGTGGGCTTTGTATCGCAAAGTACTTTGCCTTGCCCCATGGCGCAACCGTCGCCATCCCTCGCACCTCCGAGCCGACCCACCGGCGCCCGTCTACCCTCGGGGAGGTGAGCACCCCCGGGACAACGCCCGCCCCCGGCCTGGCAGCCATGCGGCGCCGGGTCACCGCCGAGGTCTGGATCGTCCTCGGCCTCTCGCTCGGCCAGTCCGCCGTGTACGCCCTGGTCAACATCGTCGCCCGCCTCACCGCCGACGCGCCGCTGTCCAGCCAGTCCACGACCCTCAACCCGAGCCGCTCGCCACGGCCCTACCTGGACCTCACCTACCAGCTGCTCAACATCGGGTTCGCGCTGCTGCCGGTCGCCCTCGCGCTCTACCTGCTGTCCGCCAACGGGCGCAGCGCGGTGCGCCGCATCGGCCTCGACCTCGTGCGCCCGTGGCGCGATCTCGCCACCGGGGTCGGGCTCGCCGCGCTCATCGGGATTCCCGGGCTGGGGCTGTACGTGCTGGGGCGAGCCATCGGCATCACCGTGGAGGTGCAGGCCTCGGCGCTGAACGCCGCATGGTGGACGATCCCCGTCCTCATCCTCTCCGCGCTGCAGAACGCGCTCCTCGAAGAGGTGATCGCGGTCGGCTATCTCACGGAGCGGCTGCGCGACCTGCGCTGGGGCGCCCTGCCGATCGTCACCGCGAGCGCCCTGCTGCGCGGCTCCTACCACCTCTACCAAGGCATCGGGCCGTTCGTCGGCAACGTGGTGATGGGCGTCGTCTTCGCCGAGTACTACCGCCGACGGCGCCGGGTGATGCCGCTGGTGGTGGCGCACACGCTGCTCGACATCGTCGCGTTCGTCGGGTACGCACTGCTGCCCGTCGAGGTCCGCGAGGCGCTCGGCATCCGGTGACACGGCGCCCGGAGACGGGGGTTACGCGAAGAACCTCGCGGTTCGCTGTCGGCTGATGAGCGGATGGCGACGGGTGTTCTCCAGGCTGGCCGGGGATCTGATCCCTAGACTCGCCGGTATGCCTGACACGCCGAGCGGAGCCCTCGGCGTCAGCCATACCCCGGAGGCGGAGGACGAGCAGGCGCAGTCCCGGCCGTCCGAGCAGCAGACCGAGGTCATCGACGGCGTCGAGATCTCCGACACCCCCACCGTGCGGGTGCACCACCCGGGCGACCTCGTCGGGGTGGTCACGTCCGCCCTGGGCGCCGTGCTGCTCATGGTGCTGGCCACGTACGCGCAGAACACCACGACGGGTGTCGCCGAGGACGTGCAGGGCTTCGCCTCCGTGCTGCGCAGCATCCTCATCGTCCCCGTGGCCGTGCTCGAGGGGATCGTCACCCTCGTCGTCCCGGTCGCGGTGCTCACCGAGCTCGCGGTGCGGCGGCTCGGGCGCCAGGTGCTCGAGGCGCTGGGCGCGGGGATCGCCGCGCTGCTGCTGTGCTCCGCCATGGAATGGGCGCTCACCACGTTCGGCACCTCCGACCTCGTCGACGGGCTCTCCGTGCGGGTGGGCGGCGACTGGACGCTGACCGTGCCGGGCTACGTCGCGCTGCTGGCAGGGCTGCTCACCACCGCGGGGCCGCGCGGACGGCGCAAGACCATCCGCTGGTCCTGGAACCTGCTGTGGGTGGCCATCGGCGTCGTCGTCATCACCGGCCAGGTGTCGCTGCCCGGGGTGATGATCGCGCTGCTGGTGGGGCGCGTCGCCGGACTGGGCATGCGCTACCTCGCCGGCGTGCAGTCCGAGCGGGCCTACGGCGCCGGGCTCATCGCCGGCATCCGACGCGTCGGGTTCGACCCCGAGCGGGTGATCCGGGTCCCCGAGCCCGAGCCGGGCGAGGAGCGGCAGCGCATCGCCGCCGACGCCTACACCCGCAACGCAGAGCACCGGCTCTACTCGCTCACCACCACCGACGGCAGGCTGCTGGACGTGCTCGCCTTCGACGGCGACCGACAGGTCGTCGGCAGCCTCTCGCGGCTGTGGCGCTCGCTGCGCCTGCGCGGGATCGACGGCCGCTCCGTGGTGTCCATGCGCCAGGCCGCCGAGCGGTCCGCGCTGCTCTCGTACGCCGCGCGCTCGGCCGGGGTCCGGACCCCCCAGCTGCTCCGCATCGCCGAGGCGCAGGACTCGATGCTGCTGATCCAGGAGCACCTCCCCTCGGCGGCGCCGCTCGCGGACCTCAAGCCCGACGAGATCACCGACGAGGTGCTCGAGGCGATCTGGTCGCAGCTGCGGGCCGCGCACGCCGCCGGCCTGGCGCACCGCGCGCTGACGAGCGACTCGATCCTGGTCGACAGCCTGCTGGGCCAGCCCGTCGTGTGGCTGGTGGGCTGGGAGACCGGGGACGTCGCCTCGTCCGAGCTGGCCCGCCGGATGGACGTCACCCAGGTGATCGCGCTGCTCGCGCTCCGGGTCGGCGCCTCCCGGGCGGTGCAGTCCGCCGTGGCGGTCCTGCCCGACGCGGAGATCGCCGCCGTGGGCCCGCTGCTGCAGACCATCGCGCTGCCACGCCAGACCCGCGAGGAGATGCGGCAGCACAAGGACGTCATGGCCGAGTTGCGCTCGGCGCTGGTCAAGCGCCTGCCCGAGGCGGACGTCGAGCCCACCCAACTCGTCCGGTTCGGCGCCCGGACGCTGCTCACGATCGTCCTGACGGTCGTGGCCGCGGTGATCGTCCTCACCACCGTCAACGTCAAGGAGATCAGCGACGCCGTCGCCCAGAGCGACTGGCGCTGGAGCATCGTCGCGTTCGGGCTCGGGCTGTTCACCCACTTCGCGGCGGCCCTGGTGTTCGTGGCGTTCTCGCCCGTGCGGCTGTCCATCTGGAAGGCCACGCTCACGCAGACCTCCGCCGCGTTCGTCGCGGTCGCGGCCCCGGCGGGGATCGGCCCAGCGGCGCTCAACCTGCGGATGCTCACCAAGCGCGGGGTGTCGACCACGCTCGCCGCCGCGACGGTGGCCCTCGTCCAGGTCTCGCAGTTCGTGGTGACCATCGTGCTGCTGCTGGTGCTGTCGGTCGCCTCGGGCACCAACCAGGCCGAGCGGTTCAAGGTGCCCCCGCTGGCGCCCGTCATCGGCGCCGTCATCGTGGTGCTGGTGGCGGCGCTGCTGCTGGTGCCGAGCATTCGGCAGTGGGCGATGAGCAAGGTCGTGCCCACGCTGCAGCAGACCTGGCCCCGCCTCATCGAGGTGGTCGGCCAGCCCCGGCGCCTTGCCCTGGCCTTCGCCGGCAACGTGGGCATGACGCTCGGCTACGTGTTCGCCTTCGAGGCCTGCCTCGCGGCCTTCGGCGAGCAGCTCACCCTCATCCAGGTCGCGCTGATCTACCTGGCCGGGAACACGGCCGGCGCCGTCGTCCCGGTGCCCGGCGGCATCGGCACCATCGAGGTGAGCATGATCGCGCTGCTCGCCGGGTCAGGTGTCAACGCCGGTGTGGCGACCTCGGTGGTGCTCTTGTTCCGGGCGCTCACGTACTGGCTGCGGATCCCGATCGGCTGGGTCGCGATGCGGTACATGCAGCGCAAGGGCGAGCTCTAGCCGCGCGCCCGCCCCGGATCGGGCGAGGCCTCTGGATCAGGCGAGCGCTTTGGCCTTGAGCTGGGTGAACTCCGCGTCGTCGATCACCCCGGCGTCGTAGAGCTCCTTGGCATGCTGGATCTCCTGGGCGGGAGACCTGCCCGCGACCTGCCGGATGTACTGGTCCGTCTCAGCCTGAACGTGCTGGGCGGCCTCGGCCTGCCGATGGGCCATGCCCGTGCCGCGGAAGATGATGTACAGCAGCGCGGTCAGGAACGGGAAGACCACCAGCCCGATGATCCACAGCGCCTTCCACCAGCCGCTCAGCCCTCGGTCGCGGAAGATGTCCGCGAGGATCTGGAACAAGATCATGAGGTAGACCACGAACAAGAAGGCCCAGATCGCGATCCACAAGAAGTCCCACACGCTGTCCCACTCCATGACGCCCCCCGACGCTCCCGCTGAGCCAGCCGCAGGAGTCGGTCACGCGGCCCCCCGGACGTGGTCTGACATCTCGATGCTAGGCGCGCGTTCCACGCACGTCCCCTCGAAGCGGGTCATCCTGGGCAGACCCGGGCGGAGGCGCAGATTCCGGGATTGAGGCCAGGCGCGGGGGCGCCAGCAGGGACCGCGTGGGCAGCACCCGGTCGAGGCCGATGATGATCGCCCCGAGCACCCAGAACCCGACGCCGTACAGCGCGACGTTGACCAGCAGGCCTGCGTACCCGTGCACGGCCACGTCGACGAAGCCGTACGGGTACCCGAGCTCGGGGGCGACCGCGCCGCGCACGGTCGTGAACAGGCAGTACGCGAGCGGGTACGCGAGCCACGCGAGGGCCAGCCTCAGGCGCAGCCTGCGGTGGGGGTCGACGAGCACGAAGTCGGCGAGGGCCGCGATCGGGGTCACCACGTGCACCAGGTCGGAGTCCGTCAGGCCCAGAATGAGCTCGGGCTGCGGATCGCCCGGCTCGAGGATGACGGCGTAGACGAGCCCGGCGATGAGGATGAACAGCGTCGCGGCGCCTTTGAGCCAGGCGGGCGGCCCGTCGAGCCTGCTGCTGGTGGCTGGGGGCGCGCCCCGGCGGGTGGCGGCGCGCAACGACCCGACACCGGCCCAGGCCATCACGACCACGAGCAGCAGGTTCGACTGGTTGGTGAAGTAGACGAGCCCGGGCAGGTCGTCGCCCAGCCAGATCTCGCGCACGCCGACGATCCCGATCGCGGCGACGAGCAGGCGGAACACGCCGACGATCAGGTGCATCACGTCACTCCCGGGTGCTGGCCCTGCCGGGGCCGGACCTCGGCGGGCGGGCCGAGGCAGGCGCCAGTTTGCCAGGGGTGCGAGGAGCAGGCCAGGAGCCGCCTGCCGTCAGGCGGGTCCCGGCAGGTAGCTCAGGGGAGCCCGACGTAGTTGCGCTGAGTGGGGACGAAGTCGAGCTGCGCTGCGCCGGCGGAGGCGATCCGCGCCCACGCCTGGAGCCGTCCGGCGCCCGGGCCGGCCTGCTGCTCGATGCGGGTGAGCTCAGCCTCGGCCGAGTCGTAGGGGCCGAGGGGTCCGCGCTGGTCCATGTCCGTGTCCTGTCGTTCGGTAGCCCGGCTGACCGCATGGGTCCCGTGGCTTTGCGTCCCCTCCTTGCGGAGGGTTTGCCTGTTCGCTGACAGGTGCGACATTAGACGAGGGTGAGATCCCGCGGAAGCGTTTGCGTCGAACATCTCGTGAACAGACGTCCAAATCACCCAGTCAGACCAAACGGACAGAGGGGACGGGGCCACCTCCGTGTGAGCGCGCGGTGGCGCACGGGCGCCACCAGGGCCATACTGTTGTGACGCAGATCACACCAATGCGTGGTGGATGGCGTCATCCACCGACATCTCACGAGACGGGGCGCTCCCTCGCAGGAGCCCCGCCGCGCTGGACGTGCCGCGGGCGACACGCAGGGGGGGTCGTCCGCACACCGGCGCAGCCGCGTCACGCGGGGGGCAGACGTGGCGGCGCCACAGCGCGGGGCTTCTGACCGAGCCCCCCACGGCCGGTCAGAAGCCAACCCCCGGGTCAGCCGCGATGGGGCGGGCCCCCGGGGACCTCACTCAGCCAGCGGCGGCGCGCAGGAACGACTCGAGCAGCGGGCCCGAGGTCGTCGACCCGAAGTCGCCCTCCTCCACGAAGACCGCCACCGCCAGGTCCCCGTGCACCGCGATCATCCAGGTGTGGTTGCGCAACGCGTCCTGCGCGCCGAACTGCGCCGTCCCGCTCTTGGCCAGCACCGGCTCCCCGGGCACGTCCTGCAAGAACGTCCCGCCGCCCTCGGTGACGAAGGCCCGCATCATGCCCCGCAACGCCTCGGCCTCGGCCGCCGTGAGGGGAGCCGCCGCCGGAGCCTCGGCCGCCTCGGCAGAGGCCACGAGCCGCGGCACGACCCGCTCGCCCTGGGCCACCGACGCGGCGACGACGGCCATCGCCAGTGGCGACGCCTGGACCTTGCCCTGGCCGATCATCGAGGCCGCGTGGTCCGTGCCCTCCGCGCTGCTCGGCACCGATCCCAGGTACGCGGGGAAACCGACCGCGACCTCCTGGCCCAGGCCCAGGCTGGCCGCCGCGTCCGCGAGAGCCTGCTGGGACGCGGACTCCCGCGCCCCGATGAACGCGGTGTTGCACGACTGGGCCAGCGCCACGCGCAGCGGGATCTCGCCCAGCGCGCTCGCCGGGTAGCCCGGGTAGTTGGCGAACGACCGGCCGTCCACGGTGACCGTCGCCGGGCAGCTCAACGGGCTGTCCGGCGTCAGGCCGGAGCGCAGCAGCGCGAGCGAGCTCACCACCTTGAACGTGGATCCGGGCGCGTACGTGCCGACTGTCGCCGTCGACAGCCCGCCGCCGCCCGGGCCGCTCGCGGCGGCGAGCACCTCACCGGTCGAGGGGCGCAGCGCCACGATCGCGCTGGCGGGCGCCACCGGGGCGAGGACCTCCTCAGCGGAGCGCTGCAGCTCCACGTCGAGGGTCAGGGCCAACGGCTCGCCCTCCGCCGGGTCGAGGTGGAACAGCACCCGGGTGGCGGGTCCGGCGGCCGCGGTGATGGTCAGCCCGGGGTTGCCGCGCAGCTGCTCGTCGTACTGCTTCTGCAGGCCGCTGAGCCCGGTCAGGTCGCCCGCGGCGATCGCCCCCTCGGAGGCCTCGACGATCTCCGCGGTCGCGGGCCCGACGGCGCCCAGGATGGGCCGCGCGAAGGTGCGGGTCGGCGCCAGTGGGAGCTGGTCGGGGACGGCGTTGACGCCCGGCAGCGCGCTCAGCAGCGCCAGGTCGTACGCGGGGTCCCCCTGGCGCACGACGATGGCCTCGACGAAGGCCTTCTCCCCCGCGGCGGCGACCCGGCCGGCGTAGGCGTCGGCGTCCATCTCGAGGGCCGTCGCGAGACCGCGGGCCGCGGCGTCCTGGCCTGCGGCGTCGACGCGGGTCTTGTCGATGCCCAGGCGGGTCACCGCGCGATCCTCCACGATCACGGCGCCACCGGCTCCCAGCACGTCGGCACGGGGCGCCCGGTCGCGCTGGACGGCCAGGGTCTCCTCGGCCGTGAGGTCCGGGGCGAGCACCGCGGGGGACCAGACCGGCTGCCACTGGCCGTCGACCCGGGTGAGGGCGGCCTCGGTGGTGTAGGTCCAGTCGACGTCGCCCGGGTCGACGTCCCAGGTGTGGGCGAGCGTCGCGGTCGCCCGGTCCTCGTCCTGCTCGTCCACGGCCACCGACTCGACGGTCACCGCAGGAGTCCACTGCTCCAGGGCGGCGAAGGCCTCCTCCCGGAAGGCGGCGGCGGAGGCCGCGTCCGACTCGGGGAGGCCGGACCCAGCGAAGTCGCCCGAGGCCAGCGCGGCCGCGAGCGCGTCGGCGGCGCCCTCCGGGCCGGGTTGCGAGGACGTGCACCCCGCCAGCGCGCCCATCGCCAGGCTGAGGGCCAGCACGGCTCGCAGCCCTCCGCGACCACCGGTGCCGAACGTGCAGGTCATCTCTCCCCCAGCTGTCGTGCGATCGCCCGCTGTCCCGCGTCGCCGCGGCAGACGTGGCGCTCCGCGCCTCCGACATCCTGCCTGACTGGTCGCCTCCGCGGGCCGCCACGTGGTTTCTCAGCCGTGATGACCGCGCTCGTGCTGGGCGTGACGCTCGGGCTCGAGCTGGAACGTCGAGTGCTCGATGGACACGGGGAAGTGCTCGGCCACGCAGGACTGCAGCGCGTCGAGCATCTCGGGGGCGTGCCCGTCGTGGAAGCACGAGTCCTGGACCACGACGTGCGCGGTCAGCACGGGCAGGCCGGTGGCGATCTGGGTGCAGTGCAGGTCGTGGACCTCGACCACGTGGGGCACGCCCAGCAGGTGCGACCGCACCGCCTCGAGGTCCAGCCCGCGCGGGGTCGACTCGAGCAGCACGTCCACGGTCTCCCGCAGCAGGCGCAGGGTGCGGGGCAGGATCAGCGCGCCGATCAGCAGGGCCACCACCGCGTCGGCCCGGTCCCAGCCGGTCAGCGCGATGACCACGGCCGCCACGATCACCGCCACTGACCCCAGCGCGTCGTTGAGGACCTCCAGGTACGCCGCCCGCATGTTGAAACTCGACGACCGCCCGCTGGACAGCACCGCCATGGCGGCCAGGTTGCCGAGCAGCCCGACCACGCCGAACACGATCATCTCGGTCGAGGCGACCTCCGCCGGGGTGAACAACCGCCGCACGGCCTCCACCAGCACGTAGACGCCGACCACCAGCAGCACGGCCGCCTGGGCCGTCGCCGCGAGCACCTCCGCCCGGCGCAGCCCCCACGTGCGATGGTCCGTGGCCGGACGCGTCACGAGCGACGCCGCGACGAGCGCCATCAGCAGGCCGCCCGCGTCGGTGAGCATGTGCGCGGAGTCGACGAGCAGTGCGAGGCTGCCGCTGAGCAGCGCTCCGACGACCTGCGCGACCAGCACCGTCGCGGTGATGCCGAACGCCACCGCCAGCCGCCCACGGTGCTGCCCGGCGGGCGAGCCGCTCACGTGGTGGTGCTCGTGCCCCATGTCACCTCTCCGACTCCAGCCTCTCCCGACGCGCGGCTGGCTCCTGCCGTGCGTCCAGCTCCTGTCGCGCTTCCGGGACCTTGCCCGTCGCCGCCCCGGCGCGCTTCAGCACCCTCGACCGTACCCGGGCCCGGTGTGCGCGAGCGGATCGGCCTCAGGGCTCCGGGCGCGTGGGCGGGCACGGCGGGGTGGCGCGGGGCCACCGGGGGCACCCGCCGGTACGGCTCCCCCGGCGCGGGCCGCGGGTCCTCTTCGCCACGGTTGGGCCACAGCGCCATGGCCCGCTCCGCCTGCGCGGTGATGGTCAACGACGGGTTGACCCCGAGGTTCGCGGAGACCGCCGCGCCGTCGGCCACGTGCAGGGTGGGATACCCGTGCACCCGCTGGTACGGGTCCAGCACACCTGTCGCGGCGGTCGCGCCGATCGGGCAGCCTCCCAGGAAGTGCGCGGTCATCGGCATGTTGGCCAGGTCGCCGAGCGTGCCGCCCGCCACGCCGCCCATCTCCTCGGCGAGCAGCCGGGCCGCGCGGTGGCCCGACGGGATCCACGTGGGGTTCGGCTCCCCCCGGCCCTGCCTGCTGGTGAGCTGACGGTGGCGCGCCGGCACGGGCACGCCCAGCCGGCGCGGCGCCAGCGAGGTGGTGAGCGAGTTGTCGGCTGCCTGCATCACCAGCGCGATGACGGTGCGCTCGCTCCACCGGTACGGCGCGAAGGCCCGCAGTGTCGCGATCGGCGACCGTCGGGCGTCCCGGGCGAAGGCGCCGAGCACCGATGCCCACCGGCGCCAGGTGGGCGCGCCGGGCGCCAGCGCGGTCTGCAGCAGCGCCATCGCGTTGGAGCCCCTGCCGTACCGGACCGGCTCCACGTGCGTCGTCTCGTCGGTGAAGAAGGACGACGTGATGGCGACGCCCCGGGTCAGGTCCCGTGCCGGGTCCACGCGCGGCGAGCTGGCGCCCAGCAGCGCCTCTGAGTTCGTGCGGGTGAGCTCGCCGAGCCGCGGCGAGATGTCGGGCAGCCGCCCACTGGCCCTCATCCGGTGCAGCAGCGTCTGCGTGCCGTGCGTGCCCGCCGCGAGCACCACCTGGTCCGCCAGCCAGGTGGTGCGCCGCCGCAGGCCGGGCAGACCGGGCCCCGTGGACCGCGAGCGCACCGCCCACCCGCCACCTGTGGCCGGCGCGACGTCCGTCACGGTGGTCATCGGCACGATCTCGGCGCCCGCCTGCTCCGCGAGGTGCAGGTAGTTCTTCGTCAGCGTGTTCTTGGCCCCGACACGGCAGCCCGTCATGCACGCCCCGCACTCCACGCAGCCGGTGCGGGCTGGCCCCGCGCCCCCGAAGAACGGGTCGGGGACGTCACGGCCCGGCTCTCCGAACAGCACCCCCACGTCGGTGGGGTGGTGGGTGTGCTCGCGGCCCATCCGGGTCGCGACCCGCAGCATCAGATCGTCGGCGGGGGTGGTCGACGGATTGCGGGCGACCCCGAGCATCCGCGACGCCTGGTCGAAGTGCGGCGCGAGCTCCGCCTCCCAGTCGGCGATGCCCGCCCACTGCGGGTCCTGGTAGAAAGCCGGCAACGGCCGGTACAGCGTCGCGCCGTACACGAGCGACCCGCCGCCGACCCCGGCGCCCGCGAGGATCAGGGAGTCCTTGAGCAGGTGGATGCGCTGGATGCCGTAGCACCCGATCGCAGGCGCCCACAGGAACGTGCGCAGTTGCCAGGACGTGCCGAAGTCCTCGTCGGCGAACCGGCGGCCGGCCTCCAGGACGGCGACCCGGTAGCCCTTCTCGGCCAGGCGCAGCGCGGCCACCGCGCCCCCGAAGCCGGAGCCGACGACCAGCACGTCGTACCTGGTGGGACGCCCGTGCGCGCGGGACAGGGGGGCATCGTCGGCCATCTGCGCATCGTGGCACAGCGGCACGGGAAGCGGCTCACGCGAGCCGGAAGGCGAGCTCGGTGCGGCAGACGGCGTCCGGGGCGTCCGGTGGGCCGCCCGTCAGGTCGTACTCGACCCGGCCACCCCATGCCGAGCCGCGGCCGGTCGACCAGCGGTCCAGCGAGAGCCCTTTCGACCCGATCCACCACTCGAGCATCTGCCGGACCTCGTCGAGCTCGGCTGGATCACCCTCGTGGACCACCCACGCGTAGTCGCCCGCCGGGAGGCGGTCCAGGTGCACCCCGGCGCCGGGCTCCCCCACCGGGGACTGGCCGAGCTCGATCGCCTCGATGAGCTGCGGCATGCTCGCCCGCGCTACGGGGTACCCGACGTCCACTTGCGCGCGGGCGCCGTCGTCGACCACGAGGTACCGCAGCAGCGGGCCGCCTCCGGGCAAGAACTCGTGCAGGTGGAACCACAGCCGCACCACGTCCCGCAGGCGCGCTGACTCCTCGGCCAGCGAGCCGGACGTCATCGTGGCGCGGATCGCGGCGTACGGCTGCTCGTCCCGTCGAGCGCACACTGGCTCAGCCATGCCGACCAACCCCTCCCACGGTCGGACCCACCCCCTCAGTCTCCGCCGGGCGCCCGCCAGGGCACAACCACCGCCGGACCCGAGAGGACGGGTCAGACGGGGTCGAAGCGGACGAACAGCGTCCGGGCGCCTAGGTCCCGCCACCTCTGGTCGGCGGCCTCCGGGGCGAGGTCCGTGGGAGCGGACTCGCCCACGGCGCGGGCGATGCGCCGGGCGGTCCGTGGCCGGGTCGCCACGAGGGCGGCCATGCGGTCCGCCGCCTCGTCGGGGCCCAGCACCGCCGCACGGGCTGGCCGCTCGTCCTTGCCGATCTGCACCGTGACCTCGGGGTGCGCCTGCACGTTGCGGTACCAGTCGGTGCGGGGGCCGAACCCGGCGACCACCGTGATCGCGCCCGACTCCTCGCGCTCGACGATCTCCAGGACGGCCTGGCGCGGCTCGCCCGTGACCCGCCCGCGATGGGTCAGGAGCACGAAGCCCGAGCCGAGCATCCCGCCCAGCCCTCGGCGGTAGAGCCCGAGCGGCGCCCGGTAGAACCACCGGCGCCACCCGGTCGGAGGGCTGGACGGGGAGGGGCTCACACGTAGGAAGAGTACGCGGGCAGGTCGAGCACCCCGTTCCCGGAGAGGCCGATCACGACGACCTCCGGCTCGGTGACCTCGCGCGCGTAGGCCAGCGCGGCCGCTACGGCGTGGGTCGACTCGGGCGCGGGGACGATGCCCTCGGCGCGGGCGAACTCGATTCCCGCGGCGAACGCGTCGTCCTGCTCGACGGCCACCGCCTCCATGAGCCCCAGGTTCACCGCGTGCGAGACCATCGGCGACATGCCGTGGTAGCGCAGGCCGCCCGCGTGGATCGACGGCGGCACGAAGTCCTTGCCGAGCGTGTGCATCTTGAGCAGCGGCGTCAGGCCGGCCACGTCGCCGTGGTCGTAGCGGTACTCGCCCTGGGTGAGGGACGGGCAGGCGGCCGGCTCGCAGGCCACCGAGCGGGTGGTGGTGCCCTCGCGCAGGTTCTGCCCGATGAGCGGGAACGTCAGTCCCGCCAGGTTCGACCCGCCGCCCGCGCACCCGAACACGACGTCCGCCTGCGCCTCCCCCGCCTCGGCGAGCTGGACCAGCACCTCCTGGCCGATCACGCTCTGGTGCAGCATGACGTGGTTCAGCACGCTGCCCAGCGCGTAGTGGGCGCCCGGGTCGCTGACCGCCGCCTCGACGGCCTCGCTGATCGCCATGCCGAGCGAGCCCGTCGTGTCGGGCATCTCCGCGAGGATCGCGCGCCCCGCCTCGGTGAGGTCCGAGGGCGACGGGTGGCACACGCTGCCGTAGGCCTCCATCTGGATGCGGCGGTAGGGCTTCGCGTCGTAGGACGCGCGCACCTGCCACACCTCGCAGGTCAGCCCCAGCAGGGCGGCGGCCATCGACAGCGACGCGCCCCACTGCCCGGCCCCGGTCTCGGTGGTGAGCCGCGTGATGCCCTCGGCGGCGTTGTAGTACGCCTGCGCGACGGCCGTGTTCGGCTTGTGCGAGCCGACCGGGCTCACGCCCTCGTACTTGTAGTAGATCCGGGCCTTCGTGCCGAGCGCCCGCTCGAGCCGCAGCGCGCGCACCAGCGGCGAGGGCCGCCACATCGCGTAGATCTCGCGCACGGTCTGCGGGATCTCGATGTACCGCTCGGTGCTGACCTCCTGGGCGATGAGCGCCATGGGGAACAGTGGCGCCAGGTCGTCCGGGGTGAGCGGCTGGCGGGTGCCCGGGTGCAGGTGCGGTGGCACCGGCTCTGGAAGGTCCGCGTTGAGGTTGTACCAGTGGGTCGGCACCGCCGAGGGGATCACGGCGCCGAGTGGCTCGAGGGAGCGCGCCGGGGTGGGGGTTGCTGAGGTGTCGGTGAGCGCCATTGCTGTCCCGTCTCGTCTGTCCTGGGGAACGTCTACGAGCCGGAGCCTAGACCGCGCCATGCGGCCTCAGGGGGCGTCCTCAATCGGTGGTCGGCGCGGTGGTCTCGTCCCGCAGCCGCGGCTCGGTGCGCAGCTCCGGGTGGAAGCCCGCCTTGTCGGCGTAGAACGCGCGCACCCGGTCCATGTCCGCGGCGACGTCGCCGGTGAGCCGCAGCGTCTCGCCCAGGCCCGCCGTCATGGTGGTCCGGTCGACGAAGCCCAGGGTGACCGGCAGCCCGGTCTCATAGGCGACCCGGTAGAAGCCGGACTTCCAGTACTCGCCCTTGCTGCGCGTCCCCTCAGGAGTGATGACGAGGTAGAAGAGCTCCCCGGCGCGCACCCGGCCGATGAGGTCGTCCACCAGGCCTTGCGGGTTGCGGCGGTCCACGGGGATGCCGCCCAGGGCCCGCATCAACCAGCCGAACGGCGGGATGAAGAGCGTCTTCTTGCCCAGGTAGCGGACCTTCAGCCCGTGTGCCCACGCGATCGCCAACATCAGGATGAAGTCCCAGTTGGAGGTGTGCGGGGCTCCGATCAGGATGCCGACACCGTCGTCGGGGAGTTGCGCCTTGCGCAGCCGCCAACGGCTCACTGACCAGAAGGCGCGGGACAGGGCGCGCTGGATCCTCATCGGCTCATCACAGAGGGGATGGTAAGCAGCGAACCTCGGATCTGCCGGGACGTCCCGGATGACGTGCGGTAGGACAGGGGCATGACCCCTGCGCCCGTCCGGCTCCTGCTGCTCGCCGACACCCACGTGCCGGCCCGGGCGCGCGACCTTCCGGCCGAGGTCTGGGACGCGGTCGACACCGCCGACGTCGTGGTCCACGCGGGCGACTGGGTGGACGTGAGCCTGCTTGACGCGCTCGAGCAGCGTGCCCGCCGGCTTGTCGCGTGCCACGGGAACAACGACGGGCAGCCGCTGCGGGAGCGGCTGCCGCTGATCGGCCGCATCGAGCTCGACGGGGTGCGGCTCGCCGTGGTGCACGAGACGGGGCCCGCCGCCGGCCGGGAGCAGCGCGCGGACGTGGCGCATCCGGACGTGGACTGCCTGGTGTTCGGGCACAGCCACATCCCATGGGACTCGACCACGCCCGGCGGGATGCGCCTGCTCAACCCGGGCTCGCCAACCGACCGGCGGCGACAGCCGCACTGCACGTACATGACCGCGGCGATCGATCTCGGCGGGGTGCGCGACGTCGAGCTGCACCGGATCCTCCGCTGACGGGCGGCGGCTCAGGCAGGTGGCAGCGCCATGACCCGGGTGAGCGTCACGCCCGGGTCGTCGGGAAGCGCCGCGCCGCCCGAGCCCTCGACGCGCGCGACCGCTCCCCCGGCCACCCCCTCGGCCGCCGCACCGGTGGCGTCGACCGACGAGTAGACAAATCGGCTGGCGCCCGGCCGCACGTCCTGCGCCTCGACCCGGAAGTGGTCACCGGCCACCCAGATCTGCACCGCGAGGTGCTCCCCCGGCGTCCAGCCCCACTCGGCGAGGTCCGCCGCCGAGTCCACCGGCTCCTCGTCGTCGAAGAGCAGGGCCGAGTGCATCGCCATCGCCAGGTTCCGCACGCTCGACGCCGTCGAGGCGTCGTACGCCGGGCCGAAGAGCGCCGCCGGGGCGGACAACACCGAGCTGGGAGCCATCGCGGCCACGGCGATGAGCGCGCCTATGCCGAACACCAGTGACCGTGCCTGCATCGTGCTCCCCGTGCGGCGCGGGGGGTGGCGCGGACGTCCCGCACCGGCTGTCGCCCTCGCGCCGGATCGGATGAACCTCGCATATCAGACAGTGTTGTGCGGAGGTATCTGGTGATTGACACCCGGATGGGTGTTTCTCTCACCCGATCGCCGGGCAGGTCGACCCGCTCGTCGCGTGTGCCGCCAGGTCGTCAGACAGCGGCGGTCGGCCCCCTGCCGCGCGCTACGGCGTCGTGAGCTCGAAGCCGCGCACCGTCACGGACCCACCGAGCGCACGCGTCGCGTGGTGGAAGATCCCGGCCCGGTAGCCCATGAAGAACTGCCACGCCGCCTCGAGGGTCATCGCGGGCCCGAGCGGTGCGAACGTCTCGCCGTCGGTGCTCCACGAGAACGTCGCCTGCCGGTCGGCGCCGGGGCGGATGTCGGCCTGCACGCGCAGCCACACCCGGCCCCCGGTCAGCGGCGCCGACGCACGCTCGGTTCCGGTGCTCGTCGTCGCCCACTGCTCGTCCATCGTCAGGCCGTCGGTCATGACGACGCGGTCCGTGCCGTCGTCCGCCCGGACGACCCCGACCCAGGCCGACGTCTGGCGGAGCATGACGAGCCCCGCACGGTCACCGGCGCGCATCCCGGACACGTCCAGCTCGATCGTCACGGTCGACGTCGGGCCCTGCAGCCGGTGCGTGAGGGTGTTCCGGGCGGCGTACAGGTCGTCGGTCACGGTGACCGCGCGCAGCGTCAGCCCGTCGCCGGGCGTGACCGCCGAGAGGTCCGGGTTGTGGTTCCACTCCCACCGCGGGGCGAGCGTCGGCGCGGTGAACGTGTCGGCGCCCGTGAGCGGCTCGACGGCGCGTGCCGGCGCGGTCGCCGGGCGCGGGTAGTCCGTCGCCCAGCGCCCGTCGACTGTCCGCAGGACCGGCCAGCCGTCGACCCAGGTGATGGGGGCCAGCGTCGGCATCCGCCCCCCGGGGTAGGCGTCGGTGAACGCCATGTACCACCAGTCGCCGTCGGGGGTGTCGACGAGCCCGCCCTGGTGCGGCACGCCCCCGCCCTCGATCGGCCCCGGCAGGTCGAGCAGCACCTCGCGGATCTCGTACGGCCCCCACGGGGACCGCGAGCGCAGCACGTACTGCCCGTTGGCGGGCCGCGTGAGCCACAGGTAGTACAGGCCGTCCTTGCGGTAGAACCGGGCGCCCTCGAGGACACCGATCTCCGGGGGCGTGCGGAACACCACCTGCGACCGGACCTCGCGGGTGCCGGTCGCGTCGAGCTGCGCGACGCTGATCGTCGTGTTGCCGTACGCGACGTACATCGTGTCGTCGTCGTCGACGAGCAGCCCGGCGTCGTAGTACCCGGCCTCGATGCGCGCCTTCCTCGTCCACGGGCCCTCGACGGCCGGTGCGGTCCACACGTACGTCCGGTCGAGCTCGACGCAGCCGTACCAGTAGAACGTCGCCTCGCCGGGACGGTAGCCGAACGCCGACGCCCAGATCCCCTTGACGTACCGGCTGCCTCCGACGAGGTCATACCGCTCGTCGTCGAAGTCGAGGCGCGGCACGGAGTGCCCCGCGTGCTCCCAGGTGAGGAGGTCGTACGAGCGCAGGATCGGCGCACCCGGCGAGTAGTGCATCGTCGAGGCCGAGTAGTAGTACGTGTCGCCCACCCGGACGACGTCACCGTCGGCGAAGTCCTGCCAGACGACGGGGTTCGTGTACGTCGCGGGGGCCGCTGCCGGCGTGAGGGCCTGCGCGTCGGCGGGGTGCTGGTGGCTCATGCCGTCCCGGTTCATCGCTGCGGTGCACGGCGCACGGCCGTGCGCCGTCGGACGGCCCAGTTGACCACGGGCGGGACCCCCGCTCGCGCGGCGACGCACCGTTGGCATACTCGGGGCACACCCAGCAGCGAAGGAGCCGAGCATGCCGAAGCCGCCCCTGCCGCAGGACGTCGTCGACCTCCTGCGCCGTCCCAACCCGGCGGTCATGGCGACCGTCGACCTCCAGGGCCGTCCGGTGACCGTTGCGACCTGGTACCTGCTCGAGGACGACGGGCGGGTCCTGCTCAACCTCGACGCCGCTCGCGCACGGCTCACCCACCTGCGCGCGAACCCGGACGTCTCGCTCACCGTGCTGGCGGAGAACTGGTACACGCACGTGAGCGTCCAGGGCCGCGTCGTGGACATCAGCGACGACGTCGACCTCGCCGACATCGACCGGCTGTCGACGCACTACGGCGGCAACCCGTACCCGGTGCGCGACCGCCCGCGGGTGAGCGTGCGCGTGGAGATCGACCGCTGGCACGGGTGGGGCGCCGTCCGGCAGGACTAGCCCGGCCCCGTCTCGGCGCCAAGCTCACCGTCTGCGCACACGCATCCCGGTCGGCGCTGCGGTGCAGGAACTCGTCGAAGCTGTCCGAGCGGCGTGGCTGGCAACTACGCCGGCGGCACAGACGCGAAGCGGGCGCTGCTGCACTTGGAGTCCGCGGGGGGCCATGAGCGCTCCGCATGCGGCGCCATCGGGGCTCTGCTAGACCTGGCCTGACGCTCGACTCGTCGCGTGATCGGCTCTGGGGGGGCACCGATGTCGCGTGTGCTGTGGACCGTCTGGCTCGCCGGGGTGACTGACTCCGACAACTACTACAAGTCGACGACGGTGCGCTTCCTGCCCACCGACGTGGTCGCGACCATCGCGGTGTCCGCGTTCCGGGCCGAGCTGCCCGCCCGCGACAACCTCATCCGGCCCGAGGTGGACGCGTGGATCACCCCGAAGATCCCGCTGACCCCCTGGGGCGGGCACGAGTACGGCTCCTCGAACTCCCGGTGGGCGGACGACGTCAGCGAGCTCACGTTCAACATCCGGGTCTCGAGGGCCGCCACAGCCGCCACCGGCATCGTGCACGACCGTCGTGACGGCTCCCTGGGGACCCGTGCCGCGCAGGTGCTCCAGCGGGCCGTCGTGGACCGGGCCAGCGGCGCCATCCACCACCTGCACACCGACGTCACCCTCGAGGGCGCGACCCCGGTCGACCTGGACGCCCTCGACGTGCTGCTCGCACGGGAGGGCCTGGACGTCGTGGGCCTCGAGCCGCTCTCGGACGAGGCGGGCGCGCGGCCCGCGCGCTACGACCGCGAGCAGGATCGCGTGGTGTTCGGCGGGCCGCACTCCTCCGGCGCCGCCTGACCGGACCACCCAGGGCTCTGCTCGCCCTTCCGGAGTCGTCACGCGGGCTCGATTGCCCTTCCACAGGCCTGCCGCTTTCGTTTCTTTCGATCTAGACTCACGGCATGAGCACGATCCTTGAGCACACGGTGCTGCCTCCGCCTGCCAGCTCGACGCTGTCCGACCTCGCGGCAGCGTTGGAAGCGGCCGACTCGCCATCGCTCGTCAGCCCGGACGGATCGCAGATCGCGCTGCCCGATGAGGTCCTCGCGGTGTTGCGAGATGCCGTGCGCGCCATGGCACAAGGGCAGGCGATCACCCTGGCACCCCACGACACGGTCTTGACGACCCAGGATGCCGCCAACTTCCTCGGGATCTCGCGCCCCACACTGGTCAGACTCCTGACCGACGGGGTGATCCCGTACACCCAGCCCAACCGGCATCGACGAGTTCGACTCTCGGACCTAGTCGACTACCAGCAGCGCTCACGACACGAGCGCCGCCAGATCTTGGCCGAGATGTCCCGCGAGGCCACCGCGGACGACAACACAGGAGACGGCTTCGAGGCAACACGCTGAGATGACGACTCTCGCCGTCCTCGACGCATGCGTGCTCGTCCCACATCCACTGTTCGACACGCTGCTGCGCGTTGCTGACGCAGGACTGTTCCGCCCTTTGTGGTCGGACCAGATCTTGATAGAGGTCGAGCGAACACTGACTCTCAAGCGAGGCCTGACTCCTCACAAGGCGCGTCGACGCATCGACCAGATGAGACGCGCGTTCCCTGAGGCGCTGATCGAGGGATACGACGACCTCATCCCGGCGATGACCAACCACCCCAAAGACCGTCATGTCGTGGCTGCGGCAGTGTTCTCGGGCGCGAACCTCATCGTGACCGCCAACCTGAAGGACTTCCCGGCTCAGTCCTTGAGGCACTACGACCTCGAGGCGCGCCATCCGGACGACTTCCTCCTCGATCAACTGAATCTCGACGTGGACGCTGTCATCGAGTGCCTACACCAGCAGCGCGCCGACTACACCGATCCAGCCATGGAGGTCACGGAGTTCTTCGCGGCTTTCATGCCGACGGTGCCGCGATTCGCGCAGGCCGCCCATTCCCTGGAGGCCAGCGTGGCGCCCGAAGTCATCGGCACCTTCTTCGGCAGCGGTCTTCCTGGCGAGAACCTCTGACACCTCCACCGACTTGTGCAGCGACGCCGAGGCCCGGTCAACCCGTTGTCACGGGCTTGCGGTAGATGCGGGTGCTGGTGAGGCGGCCGGTGCCGTCGTCCTCGCCGAGGGCGTCGAGCTGGGCGCGGATCTCGTCCTCGACGATCAGGTACCGCATGCCGGTGCGCAGGTCGCGGTCGTTGCGCAGGCGCACGATCAGCGGGAACACCGACAGGGCGTTCGTGTCGAACAGGCCCGTGGTGTAGACGAGCTGCACGCCGAGCGCCGCGGCGACCCCGAGCTGCAGGTCCAGCAGGTAGCCGGCCGAGGCGCGCCCGATGGGGTTGTCCAGGAAGAGCACGCCCGCGTGACGGCGGCCGGAGATGCCGCGGTCGTTGGCCCGCAGCGCCGCCATGGTGCAGTACAGGACGATCGCTGAGGTCAGCAGCTGGCCGCCGGAGTACACGTGCGCCACGTCGGCGATCCGCACCCGCTCGGTGCGCAATGAGGCGTCGGGCTTGAGCATCTCGACCTTGACGCCCTGCGGCAGCGCCGCGTGCACGCCCTGGAGCAGCAGGCTCATGCCGTCGCGCTTGCGCGGCTTGTCGCCCCGGGAGGCGGCGGCGTCGATGACCTGCGCGAGCTGCTCGTCGAGCAGCGTGGGGTCCGGGTCGGCGAAGCGGATGCGGAGGAACTTCTGCCCGCCCCAGTCGCCCAGGGTGTCGGGCAGCACCGAGACCTTCTCGGCGCTGCGCAGCGTGGTGAGCGCCACCTCGACGAGCCCGCGCAGGCGCGCGGTGAGCTGGGTGCGGTGGCGCTCGATCTGCGCCAGGTCGTCGCGCAGCGTGCGCAGGCGGGGGCGCAGGGCGTCCTCCCACTCGGCGGCGTGGCCGGGCAGCTCGTCCAGGTCCACGTCGCGGATCTGGCGCTGCACCAGGCTCTCCACGGCGTCGAACTGCGGGCTGGCGGCGTACCGGCTGAGCGCCTTCGACGCGTCCCGCAGCTCGGCGGTGGCCTCGGCCAGCCGGGTGCGCGAGGCGGCGGCGGCGCGGAGCACCTGCTCGCAGCGCTCCCGGGCCAGGTGCTGGTCGCCCGCGAACGGCTCGACGTCGTCATCGGCCGGGTCGAGCCGCAGGTCGGCGACCCGCTCGGCGAGCACGCCGTACACGTCGACGTCCTTCTGCACCTCGGCGACCTGCTCGGCGGCCTCCCGGAGCTGGCGCCGGGCGTCCTCGTGCCGCTCTGCGGCGGCGACCTCGTCGGCGGTGGCGCGGTCGATCAGGCCGGCGCCGTGCTCGACGTCCTCGGGGGCGCCGTAGGGCTCCAGGGGGCGGTCGTGCCGCGGGTGACGGCGGTGGTCCTCGCGCAGGGCGCCGATCTGCTCGGCGGCCTCACGGGTGCGGAGCTCGAGCTCGCGGACCCGCTCGACCGCGCGGCGGGCAGCGGCTGCGCGGGCGGGCGCGTCACCACCGTCGGGCGTGGCGAGCAGTGCCGTGGCGGCGGCCCGCACTGGGGCCTCGAGCCGCTCGACGGCGGCGCGGGCGTCGGACTCGATCGCCTCGGCCCGCTCCAGGTCGACGCGCAGATCGGCGCCGACCTCGACCTTGGCGTAGGCGTCGACGGCCGCGCGGTACGCGGCGCGCAGGGTCGGCACGTCCTGGGGCGTGGCGTCGGCCTCGGTGTCGACGGCCGCGTCCAGTGCGGAGCCGCCGCCGGTCACCCCGGAGATCTCCGCGCGCGCGTCGTCGGCGTTGCGGGCCTGCGCGTGCCGGTCCCCGAGGGTCTGCTCGAGCTGCTCGCGCAGCGCGGCGACCCGGCGACGGGCGTCCGTGGCTGCCGCCTCGGCGCGCGCGGCGTCCTCGTGGGCGGCCGCCAGGGTGCGGGTCGAGGCGGTCACGTGCGCGACGTCGCGGGCCAGCATCGACAGCCGGCCGGTGAGCGCGCGCGCCACGTCCTGCTCGGCGCGCAACGCGTCGAGGGCCTCGGCGAGCTCGCGCGTGCGGGCCTCGCTCTGGTCGAGCCGCTCCTGCGCGGCGGCCGCCCGGGACTCGGCGTCGGCGAGCGCTCGGGCCGCGGCGTCGTGCGCGTCGGCGAGCGCGGCGAGGTGCTCCCCGGGGAACGCGGTGAGCCACCGGTCGAGCCGCCCGGCGAGCGCCCGGTCGGCGTCGATCTGCGCGGTGAGCGCCGCGAGCCGGCCCATCCGCTCCTCGTGGACGCCCTCGAGGTGCTGGCGCTCGGCCTCGGCCAGGTCGTCGTCGTACATCGCGGGGTTGGGCGGCACGATCAGGCCCAGTCCGGCGGGGGCGGGGGCGTCGAGGTCCGCGAGCGCGACGGTGGTGCCGACCGCCACGACGGTGCGCGGCAGCAGGCGGGCGTCGGTGAGCACCTGGCGGGCCTCGTCGAGGTGCTGCGGGGAGTGCAGCACGACGCCGTCGACCAGGTGCGGGTAGGTGGCCAGCACCCGCGGCTGCTGGTGCGCGGGGAGCTGGGACAGGTACTCCCAGCCCGCGTAGGACGGGATGCCCGCCTGCTCGAGCGCGTCCTTGACGGCCGCGACATCCGCGGAGGGCGGCAGCAGGCCGCCGGTGCCGAGCGCGTCGAGGACCTTGCGGTCGGCGGCGTCGTCCATGCGGAGCTGCATGCGCTCCTGGTCGGCGGCGGCCACGGCGGCCACGAGCCGCTCCTGAAGCACGGGTGCGTCGCTGGGCAGCCGGACCTCGTCGGCGCCCAGCAGCGCGGCCAGGCGCTCCTCGCCGGAGAGCGCCTGGGTGCGGGCCTGCGCGTCGGCGTGGGCCTGCTCGGCGGCGGCGGCGGCGTGCCGGGCGTCGCTCAGCGCCTGGTCGGCGGCGCGCGCGGCGCGGGCTGCCTCCACGCGGTCGGCTGCCGCCTCGCGCTGCGCGTCGGCGGCCTGGCGCATGCGGTCGCTGAGCGCGCGCTCGGCCTGCTCGGCCTGGCGGGCTGCCGCCTCGGGCTCCTGGTCGGCGGCGACCAGGCCCTCCTCGACCGCGGCGGCGACTGCGGCCTGGGCCGCCTGGATGCGCTCGTCGAGCTCGACGGCCCGGGCGCCATGCGTGCCCGCGGCCTTGCCGTGGCCGTCGGCCTCAGCGCTGACCGCGTCGATCTGCGCCTTGAGATCGCGCGCGCGGGCGTCGGCCTGCGCCACGAGGGCGTCGGCGTCGGCCGCCCTGGCCAGCAGGCCCTGGACGAGCCGGGTGGCGGCGCGGTCGCGCGCGGCGAGGGTCGGGGCGGCCTTGCTCTCCTGGTCGCCGACGACGGCGCGCAGCGCGGCCGCCTTCTGCTGCGCCTCGCCCAGGGCCAGCAGGGCGTCGGTGACGCGCCAGGCCTCGACCACCGAGCGGGCGTCGTCGAGTGACGCGTCGAGGGCCTGCGCGGAGCGCTCGGCGTCGGCGAGGCGCATGCCCGCGACGCGGCGGCGCAGCTCGGCGACGATCTCCCGGAGCCGACGGTGGTCGGACTCCGCGGCGCCCTCACGCTCCTGCGCGGTGTCGAGCCCTTGCTGCAGGGCGCCGACCCGGGACCGCTCCTGGGTGAGCCGCTCGCGGATGCTCGTGGCGAACCGGCCGGCGGCGCGCGCGGCCTGCTGGTCGGCGCTCGCGGCGTCGCGGGCGGCCTCGGCAGCGCCGGCCAGCGGCGTGAGGCGGTCCAGGGCGCCGGAGATGAAGTCGCGCTCCGCCGCGAGCGCGTCCCGCTGCGACAGCGTCGCGGCGTACCCCTCGAGCACGTCCGCGAGGCCGCGCGGGTCCTCCTCGTCGGTGACCGAGGTGAGCAGCCAGTCGACGAACGCCTCGTCGCTCTTGAACGTGAACGCGTCGGCCGCCTCGCCCTCGCCGGCGTTCATGGTGCGCTGGTAGGCGAACAGCTCGGAGTCCAGGCCCAGGGTGTTGAGGTGCTCGGTCCACACGCCGTGCACCTGCTCCCACACGAGCTGCAGGCGCGCGTCCTCCTTGTGCGCCTCGCTGAGCCGGTCCCGGAAGCCCGCCAGCTCGACCAGGCGGCCGTCCTGCGTGAAGGGCAGCGTGTCGAGCGACAGGGTGTCGGTGGGCCGGAACGAGTACCAGGTCTCGACCAGGCGGGTGGGGTCGGACGAGACGGCGTGCCCGCGCCACGCGGCGACCTTGCCCGTGACGACGACCTCGCCCGTCACGGTGTGCTGCCACTCGAGGACCACGTGCGACACGTCGCCCGCGAGCACGAAGTTCTCCAGCGCGCGCGAGTTGGTGGTGCCGACGACCTGCCGCTTGCCGGGCAGCATCACCGAGAAGATCAGCTTGATCAGCACCGACTTGCCGTTGCCGTTCTCGGCGAACAGCACTGAGGCGGGCGACGGGCGCAGCGGGGCCCGGCCGTCGTCGAAGAATGACGGCTGGGCGGGGCCGGTCACCGGGGCGCCGACGCCTCGCAGGTCGAGGGTGACGTCCTGGTAGCGCGCGGCCTTGGGTCCGACGGAGTGCAGGCGCACCCGGGAGAGCTCGTACATGGGGTGCTGACCTCAGAGGGTGTCGGAGTGGACGGCGTGCAGCGAGCCGGCGCCGTCGGTGACGGTGACGACGCCCAGGCTGGTCAGCTCGCGGAACGCGGCGTTCGCGGCGAGCTCGCGGACCTGGACCTGGAACCGAGGGGTGGTGCGGTACGCCCCGCCGTTCTCGTCGTTGCGGACCACCAGGAAGCCCTGGTCGGCGAGGAACCGCACGGCCTTGGCGACCATGCCGCGCGTGGTGTCGGACGCCGCGCGGCCGTCCTTGGTGCCCGCCGCGGCGGGGCGGCGCGCGTAGGCCCGCCAGGCGCGCTCGAGCTCGGGGGCCGTCTCGAGCGGGTCGTTGTTCTCCTCGGCCAGGGCGGCGCGCTCGTCGAGCACCCGGCAGGCGTCGCGCACCACGCCGTCCACCTGGTCCACGGTCACGTAGCCCACGTAGCTGTCGTTGGCCAGGTCGTCCGGGCGGGGGTACGCGAGCGCCGCGACGGCCAGGTGCGCGATGCCGTGCACCACCTTGTCAGTGCCGCGGCTCGAGAGCGCGGTCCGCTTGGCGTACTCCTCGATCCGCACCGCGAACACCGAGTCCTCGCGCGGCGCCAGCACGATGCCCGATCGCGGGTCCACGTCCAGGATCAGCAGGTTGAAGCCGGCGGCCACGGCCTTGACCAGGTCCGCGAACGCGTCGTCCTCGCCGTGGCGGCGCACCAGGTCCGCGTACTCCAGGTCGCGCGCGGGGACCTGGCGGGGGCGCAGGCCCCACTCGACCAGGCGCGCGGCGGCGGCGACGTCATCGGTGATGGTGCTCATGCGACTTCCTCGATCTCGTCGTCCTGCTCGTGCGTGCTGCTTCCCTCTTCGCCGCCCGCCGCGCTCGGCGGGGCGAGGGCCGCCAGCCCGACCAGCAGGTCGGAGCCGCCGAACTCCGGGTCGTCGAGCACCGTGCCGTCGTCCACGGCGACCAGCACCCGCTCGTCGCCCTGGCGCACCGCGCCGCTGACCCCGGGGTCCACCGCGTGCAGCACGCGCAGCGCGATGAGGTGCGGCAGCGCCGGGTCGGCGGCCCGAGCCTCGGCCAGCAGCGCGGACAACCGGCGCGGCATGCCGTCGACGGTGAGCAGCCGGTCAGCCTCGTCCCACTGCTCCACGCTGAACACGTCGGGGTCGGCAGCCGCGGCCAGATCCGGGTCGGGCAGCTCCTCCCCCAGGTCGTCCCGCTCGATCGGCGGCGCCAGCAGCAGGTAGACGACGTCGATCAGGCGCGGGACCCCGTGCACCGCGACGCCCGTCCCGGCCCGGAAGAACGCGCCGGTCACCTTCGCCGCGTCCGCCACCGGCAGCGCCAGGGTCGGCATCAGCAACTGGCCGAACAGGTCGACGGTCTCGCGGCGCGGCGGGCCCGAGAACTGCTGGCGGTCCTGCTCGGCGCGGAACGTGGCGCCCGCGCGCTGCAGGTGGGCCTGGAGCTGGGAGTGGCGGCGCACGCACTCCTTGACGATGTCCACCAGCTCGGCGGCCTTGCGCTTGTGCACCGGGTCGTCGGCCTCGTCGCGGGCCGTGGTGATGTTCGTGAGGATCGACGTCTCGGCCCGGAAGCGGGACGCGACGTGGGTCAGGGCCTCGTCGATGAGGTCCGGCACCTCGCGGGCCCAGTCCACCGACCGCACGTCACGGCGGGTCGCCTCGAGCTGGCGGCGCAGCCGGTCGGCGTACTGGATCGTGCGCAAGCGCGCCTCGATCGCCAAGGCCTGCGCGTCCGACAGCCGGCCGCCCGCGATGAGCGCCTCGAGCTTGGTCTCCGCGGCCTCCTGTGCCGATTCCACGTCGGTGTCCAGCGCGCCCACCAGCACGTTGATCGCCTCGTCCGTCGAGCGCAGGTACACGTCGCCGTCCGCCGACGCGAGCTCGACCAGCAGCTTGAACGTCCATGTCCGCCGCTCGTACGCGCCCCCGGCGCCCATCGAGCCGTAGACCACCTCGAAGCCGCGATCCTGCGAGCCCACGTTGATCAGGTTGTCCAGCACCCAGCGGGCCACCCGGTCATGCTCCGTGCTGTCCCGCTCGGGCGCCTGCGCGGCGACGAACGGGCGGGTCCGCGCCACCACCAGCTCGTGGTCGGCGCCGCGGTCGAAGTCCATCGCGATCGTCACTTGGTCGATCAGGTGCAGCGCGATCTCGGCCATCTGGTACCGGTCCGCGTCGACCCACTCGAGCAGCCCCTTGCGGGTGTCCAGGTCGTGCAGCGGCGCCGTGCACGCCAGGGCCTTCATCCTGCGGGTCATCGGGTCGTCCGACATTCGTCCCAGGCCCGCACCGATCATGCACGGACGGTATCTCGTGGGGCCCGGAACCTCCGCACCGGGGCACGCGCGACCGGCCGAACGCAGGACGCCAGCTGGCTCCGGGTGGAAGCATCGGCAGAGCCACCCGAGGAGGAACCCGTGGAGCCCGTGCAGATGTGGCTCGGCATCGCGCCGAGCGTCGCGTTCCTGGTCCTCGCCAGTCTGGCTCTGCGCGCGTCGTGGCGCTGTGCTGCCGGCGCCCGTGTGCGGTGGCTGGTTGGCATCGTCTCCGTGCCGCTCGTCCTCGCGTGCTGGATGGTGACGGCGGCCCCGCAGCAGGTCGAGACGGCGAACGGCGTCGTGACGTGCATCGAGGAGCCGATGTTCGGGATGTCAGCACGCTCCCAGCTGTCCAGCCCGGGCTGCGTCCGGGTGAACCGGTGGGTGACGGGAGTCAGCCTCGCGGGCGCAGCGGGGGTCGTGGTGGCGGGCGTCATGGTGCTCCGCGCAGCAGAACGTCGAAGTCGTGTTCGGACCGGGTGAGCCGAGCCCCGCCGCGGTTCGGGTCCAGCCCTCATGCCACGCAGACGCCAGTGACTGCACGCCCGCGTGCCGCTGGGTCACGTCGAGCTGCGCGAACAGCTCGGGCCAACGCGTCTCGACATCGAATCTCTCGGCCACGGCGGACTCCCCTCGATTGAGCGTGCCCCTACCGGATCCACCAAAAGCGGTCCATCGCGAGTTTCGGTGCGTTTGGGTTTCGGTGGCGAGTTTCGGTGCGTCGGCCGCCGTTCGTCCGCGACCTCGACGAGCCGCGCCTGCGGGCTCACCGGAAACGATCAGTTCCGGTGTGTTGTAGTGATCCGACTACACCCGGCACCCGGCACCGGGCTCGAGCCCGACGCGCTGTCCGCCAGCGGCGCACCGTGCATTCGCACGCGCCTTCGCCCTTGGCCGGCGTGACGGGGCGCACCGGTCAGCTCGCCTCGACTGTGCCGTCCTCGCGAACGTGGATAGTGGTGGTATCGCAGATCGGCGGATCGACGGTCCCCAGGACCTGGCCGTTGGCCGTGTCGGTCACCGTGGCGCCCACGTCGACGCACGGCTCCCCCTCCTTGACGGGCTGGCCCGCGTACCGGACCGTTCGGCCTTCGCGTGCCCCAATCTCCTGGGGCTCTGTGGCCGCGCCGTCGAACGTCAGGGTCACCGACGTTGTGCGCTCGTTAATCAACTCAGCCGAACTTGGCGGTGGATCGTCGTAGATGCAGGCCGACGTCGTAAGGAGACAGGTCAACGCCAGCGCGAAGCCTGACAAGGTCTGGCGCGCAGTTGCGGCGTGCGTGGTCATGGGGTCGCTCCGCTGGTGGGCGTGGTGGCTCGGTAGGCGAAGATCCCTGTCGCCGATTGGTCGGGCACCTGCCATGACGGATAGGCGAGGTAGAAGACGTCGGCGTCGACGGCAGAGAGCTGCACCGTCCGGTTCGTCGACGCCTCACCCGCCGGGTGTGATTCCGACGTCAGGCTGTCGACCTCCGGTGCAAGCGTGTCGAGCGCAAGTCGCGTGTGCGCGATGGCGCCGGCTGTCCCGTCCGATGCCACGGCCCGGAGGTGGAGCCAGTGCACCCCGTCCGGCAACCAGGACGACCAGTACGGGTCTAGCTGTGTGATCTCCTGGCCGGGATCGGACGCGGGCTCCTGGTCGACGGTGACCGCCCATCCAGCGACGTCGGCCTCACCTTCAATCGCCCACGAGGCGCTTACCCATGACGTCGTCACCCACGCATCCGAAGCATCGGTCCACACCACCGGCGCGGGAATCTCGTCCACGGCGGCCGCCGACATTCCCTGGAGCGTCAGTGCGACGACTATCAGGACACCGGTGGCCATGACGCGATGGTGCGACCTCGCCCGCTGCCGATGTGTGCGATGTGCTGAGCCACCATGCAAAGTCACGTCTACGCCCCCGGTCCGCTCTGACGGGCTCGACCGTGGCACGCGGCGTCACCACGGGCAACGAAATGCCGGGGAGTCATCCGAATGGAGCAGCCAAGAGGCGCACTTCGCCGGGGGGTCGAGGTCTTCCCGTTTGGGAATCGCTCATCAGGCGTCACATCGGCTCCTTGACGAGTGGGCGCTGCATCGCAGCAGCCGTCTCGGTCGACCCGCCCGCGGTGGTGTCGAGGCGAGAGGGCACTGTTCGCCACGGCGCGGCCGGGGACCGGAAGCTGGTCCCCACAAACGATCGTTTCTGGCGAGGTCGCCAGCGCAGCTCGTCGACGTCGACGGTGAACGGGAGAGCGTCCGCCGGAACTCGCCACCGAAACCCCGGCGCACCAGGAGCGACCCGCGCGGCCGCAATCCCTCAGCGCACCGGCTTTCGGAGTTCGAGGGTGGCGGGCGCAACGCCGACCTGTGGACCAAGGCCCAGGGGCAAGCACCAGCTCGAACGCTAGTAGAGGGCCGCACCCCCGACCCAGTGAGCCAGCGTGCGACAGTGGAGCCACTGGCCTGCGGCTCAAGCGCCGGTCTCAGCGTCGCCGCGAACCAGGGGCCTCGACCGACAGGACGCGCACATGACCGGGGATCCGCACAGGGGTCCAGGCGTCGGCGGCCCCCTCGACCCCCGCGCCCTGCGCGCCGACTGCGCGAGCTGCGCTGGCCTCTGCTGTGTGGTCCCCGCGTTCTCCCGGTCGTCGGACTTCGCGATCGACAAGCCCGCCGGCCGCCCCTGCCCGAACCTCCAGCGCGACTGCCGGTGCGGCATCCACAGCGAGCTCGACCAGCGCGGGTTCCATGGCTGCACGGTGTTCGACTGCTTTGGCGCCGGGCAGAAGGTGGTCCAGACGGTGTTCGCCGGGCGCGACTGGCACGAGGACCCGGCGGTCGCGCAGCAGATGTTCGCGGTGTTGCCCGTCGTCCGACAGCTGCACGAGCTGCTGTGGCACCTCGCCGAGGCACTTGCCCTGGACCTGCCCGCGGGCCTGCGCGCCGAGCTCGCCGCGGCCGGGGAGCGGATCGACGCGCTGACCCGGCAGGCCCCGGTGGCGCTCGCGGCCGTCGAGCCCGGGGACGAGTTCCAGAGGGCGAACCCGCTGCTGCAGCGGGCCAGCGAGCACGTGCGCGCGCGGGTCCGACCGCGCGGCGCCGACCGGAGGGGCGCGCAGCTCATGGGCGCGAACCTGCGGGGGGCGATCTGCGCGGCACGAGCCTGCGCGGCGCCCGGCTCGTCGGGGCCGACCTGCGCGCGGCCGACCTGCGACTGGCCGACCTGCGACTGGCCGACCTCACGGGAGCGGACCTCCGGGGCGCCGACCTGCGCGGGGTCGACCTGAGCACCGCGCTGTTCGTCACCCAGGCGCAGCTCGACTCCGCGCGCGGCGACGCGAGCACGCGCATCCCCGCCGCCCGTGTGCTCCCCGCACGCTGGACCCGCCCGGCGGTCGCGGTGCGGCTGGACCCACCGCGGGGACAACGGCGCAAGCCCACTCGTTGAGCCTCGCCCTCCTGTTCAGGGGGCCGGGAGCGGCAACGAGCCACTCGACGTTGCTACTCATGCGGTCTTCTGCTTGTAGGTTCACCTCGACGCTGCAACCCGACTGGCACCGTCGGGCCGAACCTACAAGCGAAACGCAGGTTTGGTTGTAGGTTGGCCGGGTGGATGCAGCGAGATTTGCCGATAGTGCCTTTGGTGCGCCAGCCCGCGAACCAGGCAACACCTGGGCGTTCACCTACTACTTGCCGAAGCGGATCCCGAGGCGACTCGAGCTCGGCCAGCAGATCGTCGTCACACTGTCCGACGCGGACGCCGCGCTGGGGCATCTCCAGGGCCTCGGCATGCTGATTCGCGATCCGGGTCTGCTGATCGGGCCATATCTGCGTAGAGAGGCACTGGCCAGCTCACGCATCGAGGGCACTCAAGCGTCGCTCTCCGACGTTCTCCAGGCAGAGATCGATGAGGACTCTCGAGACGACGACACCAACGAGGTGCAGCGATACCTTGATGCCACTCGCGTTGCGTACGAGCTGGCGAAGAGCCTGCCGATCACGCAGCGCCTTGTCCTTGAGGTGCATGCCACGCTGATGCAGGGGGTTCGGGGCGAGGAGAAGAGCCCTGGCGAGTTCAGGACGTCGCCGGTCTGGGTGGGGAAGGCGGGAGCGACACCTGACTCGGCGACATTCGTTCCCCCACTTCCGGTTCACCTTCCGGATCTGCTGCGCGACTGGGAGATCTTCGTCAACGACGATGGGGAGGAACTGCCGGCGCTCGTGCAGGCAGCCTTGATGCACTATCAGTTCGAGACGATTCACCCCTTCCTCGACGGCAACGGCCGCATGGGCAGACTCCTGATCAATCTTCTCCTGATGTCGCGCGGCCGGCTGCCCTTACCACTTCTCTACCTGTCCAATTACTTCGAGACTCACAGGGAGACGTACTACGCCCGGTTGCAGGCTGTTCGCGAAGAGGGTGACGTCGACGGGTGGCTCCTGTTCTTCCTTGAGGCAGTGAAGCACCAGGCCGACGATGCGGTAGCCCGCTCGCGCCAACTCATCGAGATCCGCGAGGAGTACTACTCGGACGCGATCAAGGGCCGCTCGAGCCTCCCGCGCCTCGTGGAAATGATCGTGCAGAACCCGTACGTCACCGTCCGCTCCGTGCAACGACGCCTCGACCTGACGCACCAGGGGGCGAGGAACCTCATTAAGGCGGCCGAGGCGCGGGGGTGGTTGCGGAGCCTGGGCAACTACGGCAGAGGGGGGCGCGAGCACTGGTTCGCACCTCGGGTGTTCGCCGTGATGGAGGCGCCTATGGGCTATGACGGGGGAGCGGACCAGCCTCAGGCGAGGAACGGGCCAATGCGCTGACCCTGTCGCGCCCTCCCTAGTCCGCGTGCTGCGCCACGTCGTCCTCGTCCAGGCCCTCCAACACCTCGAACGGCGACTCGAGCTCGCCGCCCCACGCCTCGAGTCCCTCGCGCACCGCGAGCACGGCGACGACGAGCGCGGCGACCGAGTCGGCCCAGCCCCACCCGAACAGGGTGTTCGCCAGGAGTCCCACGAGCACCGCGCCGGACAGGTAGCAGCAGAGCAGGAGCTGCTTCGCGTCGGCCTGCACGGAGCGCGACCCGAGCTCGCGGCCGGTGCGGATCTCGAACCAGGCCAGCGCCGGCATGATCAGCAGGCTGGCGGTGGCGATGCCGATGCCGAGCGGGCTGTGGTCGACCTCGCCCACGCCGGCCAGGTTCAGCACGGCGTCGATGCTCACGTAGGCGGCCAGCGCGAAGAAGGCGATCGCGATCGCCTTGACGGTCGTCTTCTCCCATCGCTCGGGGTCCGCGCGGGTGAACTGCCACGCCACCGCTGCGGCGGAGGCGACCTCGATCACCGAGTCGAGCCCGAACCCGATGAGCGCCGCGGAGGACGCCAGCGAGCCCGCCGTGATCGCCACGACGGCCTCGATGACGTTGTAGGTGATCGTGAACGCGACGATGCCCCGCACGCGGCGGTGCAGCGTGGCGCGCCGCTCGGCGGTGAGGGCGGCGCTCATCGTGCGCTCTCCTGGTCGCAGCCGGGCGACGTGCAGGCGTCGTCGAGGCAGGGGGCGCCCTCGTCCACCGCGAGCGTGACGTCGAGCAGCAGCGTCAGCGCGGTGGCCAGCCGGTGGTCGCTGATCTCGTACCGGGTCTGGCGACCCTCGGGCACGCCGACGACGATGCCGCAGTCACGCAGGCACGTCAGGTGGTTCGAGACGTTCGACCTGGTCAGGTCGAGCTCGCACGCCAGGACTGCCGGGTAGTTCGGGCCCTCCAGCAGGCTCATCAGGATCCGCGAGCGGGTCGGGTCGGCCATGGCGCGGCCCAACCGGTTCATCACGTCGAGGCGCGAGGCAATGGTCAGCACCCGCTGACCATACAGCCTGGGCTGTATCAACACGGGCCGCCCTCTCCTCGCGCAGGCCGCTCGAGCCCGCTACGCGCCGACGCCGGCCTGGTCGAGACGCCTGTGGATGGAGGAGAAGAGCGAGAAGGCATCCAGGAAGTCGTCGCGTGCTTCCGTCGAGCCCAGTCGCGTGCGGTGCGCGCTGACCTCTGCAGCAACGGCCTCGTTGACCTCGGCCTCGGCCGCAACGGCACGATCGGGGGCGACGCCATCGGTGTCGGGATGCGCCGCGCGGGCGACCCCGACACCGACGTCCTCACCACACCGAACTCCTGGAGCGCCTGGGGGATCTCCGACGGCAACTACAGCGGGTCGGCCGACCGGCACTCCGGCGTGCCCGAAGGCATGCTCGGTCTCTCCGGCTTCAACCCCAACGGGAGCACGGGCGCGCTCAACGCCGAGCTCTTCGCGTACACCCCCTCCGGCATGGAGACCCGGCTCAGCGTGCGATTCGATTACCGGCCCTTGGCCAGCCCCAACGTGTACGCGATCGACGTCCAGGTCCAACGCAGCACCTTGTCCAAGACCACCGGCCCGACACTGTTCGACATGGTCCTGGGGTTCGATGTCCCACCCGACACCGGGGACACCCATGTCACCTGGAACTCCGCGACCGCCCAGATCCCCGCGTTCGTCACCCACATGGGCTGCGACGGGTACCACAGCGGGAACCCCTTCCAGCCCGCGGGAGCACCCGCGACCCTCGGAACGACCTGCGGTCAGAACGGCCAGGGCACACATGTCCAGCTCAACCTCGGCGACCTCGCCGTCGGTGAACAGGCCACCTTCACCATGTATGTCGGGGTGACCACCAGCACACGCACCGCCACCATCGCGATCGACACCATCGACGCAGCCCTCTACGCCACCGCCGAGCCCGCCTCAGGAGCCGAGGCACCCGGCGGCGTCGTCGGCATCTTCGCCCTCTCCCCCCTCACCCACATCCCCGCCACGCCCCCACCAGGACACGGCCGACAATGAGGGACACAGCAAACAGGCAGGCACCACTCGCACGACAACCCGAGGAGTGAACACATGAGACGGCAGATGCTCGCCACCCTGGTGTGCCTCGCGTTCACCACTGCACTCAGCGGGTGCATCAACTACGACGCGGCACGGCCTTCAATGACGCTTACGAATAACTCCGATGAGGCCGTAACTGTCAGCATCGAAGGAGCAACGCCCTCCATGGAGCAGGACGTCGGCCCCCACGAGGAGCTTGGGTACGAAATCGATGAGTGCGCCGGCACAGCCATCGTGGTCGAGACGCAGAACGGAGACCCAGTGGGTCGCGTTCAACAGAAGGCATGCCCATCGTGGACTCTGACAATCGAAGAGGACGGCACACTCGACTACGCCGAGTGGGACTAGGCACACGCTTGGAAAGAGGCTGGCGCGTGCTGCGCTCGTCTCCTCGCCGACCAAAGTTGTCGGACTCCCGCGACGCACCGGCACTGATCAGTTCCGGAGCCTTGTAGATACCTGACGGTCACCGCTCACTCGTACAGGCAAGATCACCAGTCGTCGTTAGGGACTCGTGTGGCCGGCAACACGACACTCCGAAGAGGGCTACTCAGTCCGCTTCGAGCACCGCGGCAGACTCTCCGGGCGCGAAGGTGATGTCCCCGGGACGGATAACACTCATCGTGTAGGTCACGCCGAAGACGCGCGACGACAGTTGGGTCTGCTGCACGGATAGGTGACAGTTGACCTGCCCCCCTTAACTGGGACGACCCCGGTCGCTCTCGCGGACCGGGGTCGTAGGTCTGGTGTTGCTACCGCGTCACGGTGATCCGGCCATAAGTGACGGGATTCTGCGACGAGTTGTCCAGGGGGTCTGAACCGCCCCGGGTTCAGTGGAGGCTCGGTTCTCTGGTTTCCAGCGTCGTCGAGGCTGGGTTCTGACGGTAGTAGACGGTCTCGTGCTCGGCGGGTGGGATGTCGCCGAGCTCGGTGTGCAGGCGCCGGTTGTTGAACCAGTCGACCCACTCCAGGGTCGCGATCTCGACGTCGTCCAAGGTCCGCCAAGGTCCGCGGCGGCGGATTAGCTCGGTCTTGAACAGCCCGATCGTGGACTCGGCCAGGGCGTTGTCGTAGGCGTCGCCGACGGTCCCGATCGAGGCCCGCATCCCGAGGGCTGCGAGCCGCTCGGTCAGCGCCAGGCTGACGTATTGGGCGCCCGCGTCCGTCTGGTGGATCAGGCCGGCCAGGTCGGTGACGCCGGCGCGGCCGCGGGACCACACGGCCATCTCCAGGGTGTCGGTGACCAGGTCGGCGCGCATCGTGGTGTCGGCCTTCCAGCCCACGATCATCCTGGAGAACACGTCGATGATGAACGCGACGTAGGTGAACCCGGCCCACGTCCGCACGTAGGTGAAGTCAGCGACCCACAGCTGGTTCGGGACCCTCGCGGTGAACGCGCGGTTGACCAGGTCACCCGCGCGGCACCCGTCTTTGCCTGGGATCGTGGTCCGCTTCACGCGGCCGCGGACGGCTCCGTGCAGGTCAGCGGCCCGCATCAGCCGCCCGACCCGGCAGCGCCCGACCGGGTGGCCGAGGCGGTGCAGGTGCTTCCACATCTTCCGGGCCCCGTAGACCCCGTAGTTCGCCGCATGCTCGACGGTGAGGACGCGGGTCAGCTCTGCGTCCCCGACTGACCGCGCCGCGGGCGGGCGCGACCTGGCCGCGTAGTAGGTGCTCGGGGCGACCTGCAGCTCCCTGCAGATCGGCTCGACCCCGAACCGGGACTTGTGGCCGTCGATGTACTGCACGATCACCGTTGTGGGCGGTCGAGCTCCGCCGCGAAGAAAGCCGACGCCGACCGCAAGATCGCGTTGGATCGGCGAAGCTCACGGTTCTCCCGCTCGAGCTCGGCGAGGCGCTGCGCGTCCGACGTGCTCGTCCCGGGTCGGTCGCCGGCGTCGACCTCGGCCTGGGTGACCCAGTTCCACAACGTCTCGGGGTTGATCCCGAGCTGGTCACCGATCCGGCGCAGCGCTCCGACCCGCGTTGCGGGATCACGCCGCGCGTCGACCGCCATCCTGATCGCTCGCTCCCGAAGCTCCTCGGGGTACTTCCTCGGTGCTGCCATGGCTCTCATCCTCCGTGGGTTGAGAGCCTCCATGGAAACCGGGGCGGTTCAGACCGTCTACTACCGTCAGAACCCAGCCTCGACGACGCTGGAAACCAGAGAACCGAGCCTCCACTGAAGCCGGGGCGGTTCACCTCACCCCGATCGAGTACGAGACGATCATGACCACTCAGGTCGCACTCGCCGCCTGAGAACACCTGTCACCTATTCGTGCAGCAGACCCTAGGAGCGCACCCAGTCGTTGACAGAAAGATCTGGTTGATCAAAATGTGGGAGTCACGGGTGCTGTTGCGCGGCTCTTCAGATCCAACCGGATCTGGAGAGCCGCTTTGCGGTCACGCCTTCATGCTCGCGTGACGTCCCGCACCGGTACGGCGACGAGCACTTCCCGGAGGCGCTCCGCGGATGAACCGCCGTGCGTGCGGCCGTGCCGGTCGCTCACGTACTGATGCCACCGCGAAGGGTGCCGCGGCTGACCACCAACACACCAGGCGGTGGAGTGCCCAGCGCCCTCGATGGCCGTGGAGAGCCACGCCAGCTGCTGACGCTGATGCTGAGCCGCTAAGCCGGACGGCTTGGCCACTCCCCATCCGGCCAAGACCATGGTCGAAGCTGCGAGAGCTTCCTGCAGCGATGACCGCGCCCTCATCCAAGGTGCCGCTTCGGCCGCCACAGCCCGCATCCCGCGCAGATCTTGAGAAGCGGCATCACAGAGGTTTGCGATCATCACCACGTCGCAGCCCAGCAACTCGGCGACAAGCTCCACCTGCCGGCGGGTTCGTACGCCGCTCGTGAGCGGGGGTGTAGCTAGAACAGCGCACAGGACAACGGGAGCGCTCCCCGCAAACTGCGCGACGTGCCGAAGTTGGTCGTGCGGCGGCGGCGAGGGCCGTGCAGATTGGTGCCGGTCGTCGGCGAAACCGGCTGGTGGGGAATCGGCTAAAACGGTCACTGGTCGAGGACCAAGACAACCCGCCCGATGCCTTCGGAGTGCCGTCTGAGACCCACGGCCTGCCGCGGAAACGTCTTTGGCAGCTTGAGCGCGAAGAACTCAGGTGCGTGGATGACGTCGTCCACGGACATCGACTCGGCTTGACGGCTGTCCAGCAGGCAGCGCACGAGCCACGCAGCGAGTTCAGGGTCGGTGGCGGAAAGGTGGCCGCGTGCGCTGTGTGACGACGACGGGTCGCCAGCGAGAACAGCCAAACTACGGAGGGTCTTGATGCCGCGCTGCGTCGCGATGTCGACCGTGCGCCGGGGACCGAACGCCGCACGCATCCGTCGACGTACAGCGACGGTGTCGACGCCACCAGCGGCGACAAGCTCTCTGCCACATGCGTGCAAGAGCACGCGAAAGGACGGCTGGCTGACAAGCAGTGCGCCGAAATGCAGCGGCCGCCAGTCGGGTGCGCTAGCCGAGTGCCTCAGCGCCCAGTCGGTGATCTCATTCCGTGAACTAGCCGGTCGCAACCACACGGCCGTCAGCGCCGTCAAGGTCTTCTTCATCGCGGCAGCACCGAGCGGCTCGTCTGCCAGCTCCGTCGCGAGCGTATCGCGCGCGTCCGCAAGTTCAAGGCCCTCGCGGGCAACCCGAAGGGCGGCGTCCAGCCAACGGACGTCCAGGTCTCGATCCAGCAGGCCGGTCATGGTTCGACCCGGACGAGCGGAACGATGACTTCATCCTGGCTGAGACCGCCGTGGGTCACCGTGACGCCGCCCCGACGAAAGCAGGTCCGGCCGAACGCGAATAGAGGCGCACCGGCCGACGCAGGGAACCCCGGCGGCGTCCACGGCAGCCCAGGTAGCTGGGTCGCGTCGCGCAACAACTCAGACCGGTAAGTGCGTACTCGTTGCCCCCTGCCCGTCACCCGAACGCCCTCGTTTGGGATCGGCGAATCCATACCGAGGCACGGCAGATTGCCGTGGTCGGACGTGACCCACACCTGCATCTCGTTGCGTCTGGCCCAGTCCAGCGCACGTTCAAGAAACCCGGACCTAAGCCACGTGGTGACGCCGGCGTGAAACTGGTGGTCGGCGTTGACGCTGGCCCCGTGCATTAGGTCGTCAACTGCGTTAACAGCCAAGCCCACGGCGACCGCACCGGCCGGCGGGTCGACCCATTCCGACGCTTCGTGGCCGTAGATCCGGTCGTAGTGGATGTCGGCCGCGTCCAGACCCTCAGCTCGCCAGAAGGTGTTCCACCTAGACGCCTCAGTATCGGTTCGCTCGAGGGTGTCGGGGAAGCTCGTGGGCAGGGCGCCGGCGAAGATGGACTGCCTGCTGACCGTCGTGATCGTGGGCAGGCAGGCCAGCACGCGTCGGTCGTCTGCCACCCGCAGGTTGAGGGCCTTGACGATGTGCAGCCACTGCCCAATGCCGAGGCCGTCGAGGACAAGCAGCATCACCTTGGACCCAGTGTTCACGGATGCCGCCGCCAGGAACGGAGCGACTCGGTGCACGCTGGCCGGTCGCATGACGGAGCCGGACAGCAGCACCGCGTAGTTGCTCTGCAGCCAGGATGACCAACCGACATCCAGCTCGGCCCAGCGAGCCCAGGCGGAAGCAGCAAGAACGGCGGTGCCCTCTGTCGGAGGCAGCGCTGCAATCGACCAACGCAGCCGCGCCCATGCGTCCGCCACGGTCAGCCAGTCGCTGTACGACGTGGCTGCACTCGGAAGTTCCGCAAGCAGCTTTTCGCTGGCTGACAGGCCGGTCTCCTCGGGCCGGTAGAGCCGGAGACCGATCGGGAGGTCGGCAACCACCCGCTTCGGCGTCCGCAGCAGCCGCCGCTCAAGCAGTCCCAGGAACTCCTCGGTCACGGTGCGCAGTTCTGCATCGTGCGGGTGCGCGCCACCTCTCGCACCCCAATCGTCGAGCAGCGCGCTCAACACCTCGGTCGGGTCCGGGCCGGACAACACCGCGGCCGCGAGCCCGGGCGGGCAGGTTGGCGCGAGAAGCGCCCGGAGCGCGGGCCCCGCGTGCTCGACGAGCCGCACAACGCTGAGCAGCGCGGTGTCCGGCGGCGGGGGCCACGCCAACCCCGTGAGCTCGCGGGCAAGCGCAGCCAACCGGTCGTTCAGCGGACGGTCGCCGATCAGCGCCCGCACCGCCGGCACGGGGAGCTCGGCGACTTCGGCCAAAGCCTCAGTGGGAAGCCGCAGGTTTAGCGTCAGCAGTGGGAGCGCCCGGGCATCCGGAGGAAGATCGTCTGCCGTGCACAAGCCGGGGATGATGACATGAACCAGCACCGGCGCAGCGTCGGGCCGCTGGCGCAGAATCGTCTGCTCGAGGATGCGGCGCAGTGTCCACCTGTCGGCCACAGTCAGCACGGCGGGTCCCGCAAGGGAGTCCAGCCCGCTCCCGTCGAGGTAGAGCAGAGTCTCTCCCGGCTGCAAGGCTACGTCACCGAGCAGCGTCGACCAGCTGCTGCTCATGACTCCACTCGCACGACGAGAGCCAGGCGCACTGTCGGGTTGAGCGGCAACTGCCCGCCCCCGACTTGACGCAACTGCTGGTAGCTGTAGTCGATCAGGGCGCGAAGTAGCGCAGCATGTTGCTCCTCACGAAGCGGGACGACCGGCAGCGCCCGGCTGCCGTCGAAGTGGTCCGGCAGCGCCGCCAATAGCTGCATCCCGCGCAAGGGGTCTTTTGGGCCGCGGTCGTCCAGGAAGACCGCGACCGCGCCGGCCAGCGAGCCGTAGGCGCCGCCGGCGACCCGCCCGACCGCCAACCATCCGCGTCCTCCTTGCGTGTCCCGCAGGACCGGCACCGGTTCGCCCGGGACAACTGCGCTATTCCGGTGGAGCACTGCAGTCGCCGGTTCTCCTGCCACGTGCTGAAGGCGCTCGAGCAGCGCCGGCAGAGTCGACTTCGGTTTCCGCGGGACGGTGATGCTGATGTCCGACAGAACGGCCCGTGCTTCCGTCGACTCCGCGAGCTGAGCCTGTGCCAGCGCCTGGAACTGGTCGGCCGCGGCGGCGAGCGAGTCTTGCTGCAAGATCGCGGCCACGAAGAGGGAGTCAGCCAACTGGTCAGCGGTGGCGAGGACGTCGCCGCGCTTATCGACACCGAGCTCGGCGAGGATGAGGTCAAGCTTGGCTTCCAAGACTTCCAGAACCCGCTGGTCAACCGAGTCGGCAAGAACGAGGTTGAAGGCACGGACGGGGACGGCTTGGCCGATGCGGTCCACGCGTCCGATGCGCTGCTCGAGCAGCGTGGGCGCCCAGGGGAGGTCAAGGTTGACGATGACGTGCGCGAACTGCAGGTTCACGCCTTCGCCGCCCGCGTCCGTAGAAACCAGCACCTGAGCGTCGTCGCGGAAAGCGGCTTGGGCGGCGGCTCGCTCGTTCAGACCCAACGTCCCGTCAACGGTGACCGTGCGGATGCCTTGAGCTTCCAGGACCTTGACTAGCGCGCGCTGCGTGGCACGGAACTGGGTGAAGACGAGGACCTTTACTGCAGGGTCGGCCTCGGCCCGTTGCTGCTGTCGCAACAGACGCAGGAAGTGCACCGTCTTCGGGTCGCTCTCGGCGCTCAGCGTCTGCCTGGCGAGCTCGATCAGTCGGTCCAGGACTGCTGCGTCCGCCGCGCGTGTCGGTGCCGTCAGCAAGGCCTCAGCCTGCTCCTCGTCCAGCTCGTCCCACAGCGTCGGCTCATCGGCAGCTGAACTGCGGCCGATCGCGTCGCGTCGACGTTCCAGAGCCGCCAACACCGCGGCGGTCGAACTCGCCACCAGCCGCTGGAAGAGCAGCATGAGGAACCCGGTTGCACTGTCACCCGTGGCCCGAGCCTGCAGGAAGCCTTCGCGCACGTAGTCGGTGACTTCGTCATACAGCTGCCGGTGCAGAGGGTGGTCGTCCCACGGGACAACTTCCAGGCGCGTGGTGCGCGGCTGGAACAGCACCCGCCCGGCATGGTCGACGGCGCCGCGCTTGTCGGTGCGGGCGACGATCGTCGCGACGGTGTTCGCGGAGACCTCGCGTCCGCTGCGGAATGCCGGGTCGATCAGCCCGAGAAAGCGGCGGAAGCTCTCGGACTTGCCGGAGTGGGGCGTCGCGGTGAGCAGCAGGAGGTTCGGCGTGCTGTCAGCCAGGTCGAGCGCCAGCTGGTGTCGGGCGACGTCCTCACTGGAACCGGCGACGTGGTGCGCCTCATCGATGATGACCAAGTCCCAACCTGCGGAGACGACGCCTTCGACGCGCAGGGCGTTGTAGGCGTCGACCTGCAACGGGGACCAACCTGCTCGCCGTCGCAACGGCTTGATCGCGTCGACGCTGGTGACGACCAGCGGGAACACGCGCCAGACGTCGGCGCTGCTGTCGACCGGTACCCCTTCGGGACCGATGCGAGTGAAGTCGAGCGAGAACTTCTCCCGCATTTCGGCCACCCACTGCAGCTGAACGCCCTTTGGCGCGACGACGAGCACCCTGCCCACGCGGCCGCGGGCGAGTAGCTCGCTGACGATGGCGCCGGCCGTGGTGGTCTTCCCGAGACCAACTTCGCAGCAGATGGCAAGGCGGACAGGGTACAGCCGAAGGGCCCGCTGCAGGATCGAGACCTGGTGGGGGAGCAACTCGACGTGCATGCCGGCTGCGACGGGCTCCCCGGCGCTGGCTTGAGATAGCGCCCGAAGAGTGATCGCGCGCGTGGACACTTCCGAGCTCGTCCAGGCCCGCCGGCTCAAGTCACTGAGGTCGGCGGCGTCTAGCGTGTGCACGCGACCTTCGGCTGGCGCGTACACGTCCACGGTGCAAGTGCCGAACAACTCCTGTTCGGCGAGGACCTGCACGACCTGGCGGCCGTCCGGCCACCAGCGCCAGTTCTGGTCGCTCACTGACCCAGGCGGGAACGGGCGTTGCGGACGTAGGCGAGCACCGCCGGCATCTCAACGAGGTAGTCCGGCGGCAGACGCTTGGCTACCTTGACGATGGTGTCGTACTCCGACTTCGCCCAGGCGTTCCTGAACCCGGCCAGCACCGCCTCGCCGCGGAAGCGGTGCAGCGGGCCAGTGTCACTGGCGTAGCTGTCGAAGGTGCGCAGCAGGTCGCGCTGACGAAGCTGGTCAAGGTGCTCACTCTTTCGCGGGTCGGGGACTGCCCACGCGCCGTCGCTGTCTTGCACGAAGTTCTGCTCCAGCAACTCGCGGAGGTCGGGGAGCTGGTCGGGGCGGTCACCGCTGGTCGAGATCTCACGCAGGTAGTCCGGCTGGATCTGAGAATGCTTCTGCGGCTTGCGCTTGAGCTGCTGGCGCAGCCACGAAACCGCACTGGTCTCGTCGGTCACAAACAGCTGAACGCTGGCGAGCTCCTTGAAGGTCATCTTCTTGCGCTCGTAGGTCTCGACCTGGTCCGGCCGGAAGTACATGTCGTCGCGCTCGTTGTAGTGCGCATCTAGACCGCGGTAGAACTCGCTGGCCGTCATCGGCACCGGCAGGCCCGCGCTGACGTAGTACGACACCACGCGGTGGTAGATCCGGTCAGAGTGCCGTTCACGCACGGGCAGCAGCACTCCGGCGGTGTCGTGCACGACCGGCAGGTGCTTGAGGTGCTCGCCGACGAACGCCCATACCGTCGGGTCTGCTCCACCGGCAGCGGCAATGCTGGCGGTGGTGGCCGCGTCCGGCTTGTAGCAGGAGATCATGAGGTCCTGCTTGACGGCGTTGACGGCGGTGGCCTGTCGGTAGCTGTCCTGTGTCTTGTCCAAGACGCGGGTGTCAGCGACGACGAAGCCAGCGGCAGTCAGCGCTTCCTGCAGCGCGGCCCACACGACATTTGAACTGTTTGAGAACTCCACCGTCATCCAACGTCCGGGCTTCAGGACTCGGGAGAACTCCTTGAAGCACGCCGTCATGAGGTCTGCGTACTCGCGGTTGCTCTTGCCTCTGGCCTTGTCGACGATGGCTTCCCGCTCAACTTGTGTCAGGACGCCGTGCCAGCCTTCGATGACGTGCGCGAGGTCGGAGTACGGGATGTTCTCGCCGAAGGGCGGATCGACAAACGCGTAGTCAACCGAGGCATCCTCGAGCGGGAGCGCTGAGGCGTCACCTGTGGTGATCCTGATGTCCGCGTTCGGGGGAACCGACTGCCACAACTTCACCAAAGTCGACCGCTTGCCCCGCTTTGGTTCGGTCCCCTCAAGGTTGTACCTGGGCGAGCACTCAGAGATGAGGGAACTGACGTAGTACACGCCGCTCTGGGCCCGGTTGACCTGCGAGTGGTCGGTGGCCTTGTAGCGGTTCATCCAGCTCAGGCCCCAGAAAGCCTGCTCCACCCAGAACTTGAGTGCGCGCCTGATGTCGAGACGAGGCTCTTCCACGGCCCAGGTCCAGAGACGGGACAGCGACGCCAGAGCTCTATCGGCGTACAGGTGCTGAACCGCGGTGAAGCCCTTCGGGGCAAGCCTGGAGCCATGCACCATGGCACTGATGGGCAACGCTGCGGACGGAGCGCCCGGTGCAGTTAGGGAAGCCACCCGTGCGAGCACGGCCCGATCGGCATCGTCCAACGGCTTGTTCCCGGTGACCGTCACGTTGCCCATCCGCCAGCGGTAGTGAACCCGGACGGGCCGAAGCTCGACACGCTCGATGACCTCACCCGTCAGGAGGCGGACGGGCACCTTCCGGCGCTCGAGCGGCGGAGAAGACTTCTTGCCCACAGCCGCGCCGCAACCAGGGCAGGGGAACACATCACGAACCTTCCCCGTCGAGGCGGAGAAGGCGGTGTCGTAGAAGACGACGGCGCCTCCGCAGTGAGGGCATGTGAACACCTCGGACCAAACGGTGTAGTCGATCAGCGCGGCATGTCCGTCAGGCGTGGTGGTTCGGTACATCCACCCCAACTCGTCATCCAAGCGCTTGAGCAGCGCAGCACTCGCGCTGCTGAACGCCTCCGCGTCAACGGGCAGAGTCACACCGCTGGCAAGGAAGGTGGCGTTCGGCGCGAGATCATTAAGCACGGCACGCCGGGCGCCCCATTGCGCCGTGCGACCGTGCTTCGCGAACTCGAACCCGATCGACTGGTCCGGCGTCGCGCACATCTGCGCCGCAACACCGGTCATCCCTGAGCCAGCAAAGCCGTCAAGGACGACGTCTCCGGGCTTGGTGTAGTGCAGAAGCAGGCGGACGATGACCTCTGGGGGCACCTTCGTCGGGTACGAATGCGCCTTGTACTGCAGCGTGTTCTTGCTGCCCTGGACGTCGTCGAGGTAAGGCCCGGGGTCATCACGCGCCACGTCTCCACGAGGGCCCGCCATCGACCAATCCCGCATGAACGGGTTCACGGTCGCGGTGTGCCATGGCGGGCTCGACATCGCGAGGACACTGGCGATGCTCTGCCCAGGTGGGAGCGCGATGTTGCCGCTCTCGAGCTCCATGCGGAGTTGGTCGAGTGCGGCCTGTCCCTCCAGCTCACGCGCCGTCTGGTCGTCTGTCTGGAACAGCTGGTCGGTCATGCCATCTCCTCGTCAGCGGCGACCAGGCGGACCCTCGCCGGGTCGCCGCCTGCGCCGCTGGCGACCTCGTTCAGCCACTTCTCGAAGGCGTGGGCTGCCTCAGCGACCGTGATCGCGCGCGAGGCCGGGAACAGCGCGGTCCGCAAGTTGGCGCTGGACACCTGGACGAGCGCGAAGCGCTGCATGAGTTGCTCCGCCGCGGCGACGAGCTCGGAGGTGACCTCGCCCGGCGCGATCCTGTCATCGAGTAGGCGCTGCACCTCAACCCGGGCTGCAGGGTCGAGCAGGCTCGCCTGCTCTGCGATCTCGGGCGTGCCGAGGGAGCTGCGCAAGGCCGCCATCCACTCCTCCCAGAGCTCGGCCGCCCGGTCAGTCACCTGCTTCAAGCGGGCATGCGCCGTTTCAGCGGTCGACGGGCGGGGCCGGTAGTTGCAGTGCGGGCAGGTGTACGCCGCGTCGAACACCTCCGGGCTGAACTGCTTGCAGGCCGTCAGGCCCACGAGCTTGGCGTCAAGGTCGCCGAACTGGCCGCTTGGCAGGAACGTCACCGCAGTCAGGACCTGCAGGTCCCGCCACGTGCCGCTCGTGACGAGCTCTTGCTTCTGCGCCTCGCCCGCACCGGGGAGTCGCTCCGCCGTGTGCCGGTCGACGGCGAACGCTCGGTACTGCTGCTTAAGCTCCTCTGCACTGCGGCGCACATTCGCCGCCGCCTGCTTGTCCAATTTCGCCGCACGCAGCACCTCACGGAGGTGTCCACGTACGGTCTCGGCGGTCTCTGCGTAAGGGTCCGCGGAGCCCAGCACGTTTCCGGCGTCCTCCAGGTAGCGCACCAGCGGGCTGAGCTGCTCGCTCACGCGGCGCAGCTCCTCGATTCGTGCGATCTCCTGCTTGCCTGCGGTGGCCGCGTCCAGCGCCGCGGTGTCCGAGGTAAGCCGCTTGAGCTTGCCGGCGCTGTTGCGGTTCCGGACGTCTCCCAGTAGCGCCAGGTAGCTCTCGACGCGGCCGAGCCGGCCGAGCGGGTCGTCGAAGAGCTCCTCACCCCACAGGCGCGGTGAGGACTGCACGTACGTCTTGAGGTCGCTGGCGCTGCCGTGAGCCCCCTCGGCCTTGGTGACAAAGCTGGCGGCCGTCTCGCCGGTGATCTCGCCCTGCCCGAGAGCAGGCGGCAGCCCGAGCAGGGTGGCGACGCGCGAGAGCACCGCAGCGTCGGCGCCGGCGGGCGTGGTCACGAATGCCACCCGTTCGAGGTCGTTCTGGTTCATACGGGTGGGCACGTCGAGGTTGGCAGCGGTCACGCGCTGTCCGTTCGTGAAGCCGACCTCGGCTCGGCCCAGGTAGGTGAGCGCGGCAGCCACCACCACAAGCCACAGCGGTTCCAGGTGCCATGACCCCCACGTCCGCACGCCAGGGTCCCGCTCAACGAGCAACTCGTCACCATTCACAGCCTGCCCACGAGCCGCGGCGAGCAAGCGCAGCAGTTCCGTCGCGAACGGGCCGGTATCAGTGACCTGCTCGTCGATATCCCGCAGCCCGAGCGCGTTCAGGACCGATCGCCCGAGGGCGGTGTCCTTGCCGCTGAGCTGGCCAAGCGCAGCCTGAGTCGCGTTCATCAGGTTGCTTGGGGTGATCTCGTCGCCGAAGGTGGGGTAACCGGGGTAGCGCGTCGCGAAGTGCGGCGTGAGGGCGTTCGACGCGATCGTGTCGAGCTGCTCTTTAAGGCTGCGACGGCTGCCCTGCACGCCTGCCAGCCACTGAGCAATCGTCTTGCGCTCGCCCTGGTAGGTGACGTGCATGCTGTTGATCAGGTTGGCGCGGAGCCAGGTGACCATCTCGGTCAGGTGCTTCGCCGCTCGGGCTTCGAACGCCGCTCGGTGCTGGGTTGTGCTCTCCCGCACCTTTTCGAGCGACGCCGCATAGCGGCGCAGGGAGATGGTGAACGCCTCGGCGGGAGCGTCCAGCCGCAGGAAGACCTCATCGGAACGCATTGCGTCGTCGAACTTCGGCGGGTCGTAGGGCTGCAGGAAGTAGATGTAGAAGTCCCGGGGCGGCTGCGCCGTGGACCGCTCATTCGGCGCGCCAAGGAACAGATAGCCGAGCCGGCGCACCTTCTTGGCAGCCCACGGCAACTCGTAACTGTAGATGCGGTATCCCGCGACGTAGGGATTCGCGGACACCTCGAGCAGGGTCTCCAGCGCCTTGTAGTAGGCGCCATCGAGGGCGTGCAGGTCCAGGGTCGCTGCCCGCTGGTTGACCTGCTCCTCGTAGTCGACGTCCTTCTTGATGTCGATGTACACCTGGCCGTTCACCTCGTTGACGGAGATGAACTGACCGGAGACAGCCTTGCTGATCTCGTCGACGATGGTCTCGATCGAGTTGGCGATGAAGGCGGCGTCGAGCTCGGGCGTGCCAGGGGGCAGCAGGCACAGGTCGTCGCGCAGGTTGTCGTACGTGAGGCCGAGCGGCGCCTCGATGTCGTCCGTGGTCAGCCGATGTACGGCGAGGGCGTCGACAATGCGCAGCGCGGGTGCCACGTCGGCTTGAGCCTCCATGTTCCGTCTGACGTGATCGCGCAGCACGCGTGTGCGTTGGAGCACGTCCCGGACCTCGGGGATCACCCGGTTGGCCGGATCGCCCTCGAGCTCAGCTCGGTAGGAGTCGAAGCAAATTACGCCGGGCTCGTCGGTGGGCACTTCTTGGTCCAGGCGCTGCCTGATCTGCTCGCTGAGGCTGGACAGCACGCGGCGCTTCTCGACGATCGTGAGGGCTTCGAAGGTGCGCAGGTACGCCGGGTGGATGGGGAACATGTCCACGAAGGCGTCGAGGTCACGTCCGATCGACTCGAACGCCGGCGCGAACTTGGTGAGGTGATCCCGGATCTGCGCACGCTGCTCGTTGTCCTTGCGGAGGATGCGCTGCTGCACCACGTACGCGACGTCCTCGCGGGCGATGCGGAACGACTGGAAGCGCTCGCGCACACGTCGCACGGCGTCCTGAGCCGCGGCGAAGCGGGGGTTGTCGAACAACGTCTCCTGCACGCCAGCGATGAGCCGGAAGCGCTCGCCCGGGATGAACTCCGCCATCTCACGCAGGAAGCCCAGGTCGAAGGCGATCTCCATGTCACGGCGGGTGCGCAGGTAGTCGAGTAGCTCGTCGATGACCAGGAACAGCCCATGCTCGGGGTACTTCTCCTCGAACGCGGCCATCATCTGCTGCAAGGGCTGCTTGTTGTTCGTGACCTTGTCCAGCGGCGGGAAAGTGTACTCGACCCCAAGAGCAGCCAGGCCGGCCGTCAACTCGGTGGCGAGAATGTCTCGCAGGCTCATCTGGACCGCGCCGATCTCGACGCGGATGACCTTGAACTTCCCGGCGATCGCCGCCGCCGCTTCGCCGGTAGCCGCGTCCGTCATCTCAGCGGCCAGATCAGCGTTCTCAGCGACGGCGGCGAGGCAGCTCATGAAGTGGGTCTTGCCGGTGCCGTAGGTGGCTACGAGCAGCACCCCCTTGTGGTCCCAGTCCGGGTTGTCGAAGCGCAGGTTCGGCAGGACCACACCGACGAGTTGCTCACGCATCTTCTCGGAGATGACGAAGGTGCGGACGTCCTCACGGGCTTGTTCCGCACTCACGCCAGCGCGAAGCTGCTTGACGCTCTCGACGGGCTCGAAGTGGACGAGGTCGCGATACAGCATCAAGGGAGCCTTTCCAGGGTGAACGGGACGTCATCGGCGAAGACCGTCGGGCAGGTTCTGATCACGATGGCGCCGGGGACACTGTAGGCAGTGTGCCCGCCAGGTCGGACATCCGTCGGGTAGTGCAGTCCGGAGCGTGAAGCCGTACCTGGCCACACGACGGCCACAGGCGGAGCCGTCGTGGCCAACACCCTGAAGAGCCGGACCGGGTCGAGGTTCAGCACATCGTCGAACAAGACCTCGATCCCGTTGAGCACAGGGTGGCCGCTCAGCCGCTCGCGGACCGTCGTCTCAGCCGGCGGGGCGCTCAGTGCAGTCAGGTCCAGGCCCACGTGGAACGGCTTGGCGCCCCGAAGCTCAGCCAGAGTCTCGGCGACCTCTTCACGGCTGTCGCCTACGACGAAGGCCACGCGGCCCGGCGCTCGCTCGAGTTCACGCCACAGGTCGACGCCGGCCTGAGGCCACATCCGCAAGTCACCTCCCACCGAATTCTGGTCCACTGTGCTGATCGTCCGCCGCACCCAAACCGCGTCGAGCTGGAGGGACAAGCAATCCCTTCGTTTGCCTTGCGCGTTTTCGTGGCCAGGGCGCCAATCAGACTTCGGAAATCTCACACCACCCAGGCGTAGGTTCATCGTCGTCGTCGGTGCGCTCGAACCCCGATGGTGGACACTCGGCAAGCAGTGGTCAGTGTAGCCGCGTGGTGGGCGTTCCCGTAGGTGAGGGGACTGAGGTAGCCGCAGGTCGAATGCCGGGGGCAGGTGTTGTAGCGGGTGATCCACGCGAACACGGCGCGGCGGGCGTGGGCGACGGCGTCCAAGGCTGGGGCACAAGTGAACCGCCCCGGGTTCAGTGGAGGCTCGGTTCTCTGGTTTCCAGCGTCGTCGAGGCTGGGTTCTGACGGTAGTAGACGGTCTCGTGCTCGGCGGGTGGGATGTCGCCGAGCTCGGTGTGCAGGCGCCGGTTGTTGAACCAGTCGACCCACTCCAGGGTCGCGATCTCGACGTCGTCCAAGGTCCGCCAAGGTCCGCGGCGGCGGATTAGCTCGGTCTTGAACAGCCCGATCGTGGACTCGGCCAGGGCGTTGTCGTAGGCGTCGCCGACGGTCCCGATCGAGGCCCGCATCCCGAGGGCTGCGAGCCGCTCGGTCAGCGCCAGGCTGACGTATTGGGCGCCCGCGTCCGTCTGGTGGATCAGGCCGGCCAGGTCGGTGACGCCGGCGCGGCCGCGGGACCACACGGCCATCTCCAGGGTGTCGGTGACCAGGTCGGCGCGCATCGTGGTGTCGGCCTTCCAGCCCACGATCATCCTGGAGAACACGTCGATGATGAACGCGACGTAGGTGAACCCGGCCCACGTCCGCACGTAGGTGAAGTCAGCGACCCACAGCTGGTTCGGGACCCTCGCGGTGAACGCGCGGTTGACCAGGTCACCCGCGCGGCACCCGTCTTTGCCTGGGATCGTGGTCCGCTTCACGCGGCCGCGGACGGCTCCGTGCAGGTCAGCGGCCCGCATCAGCCGCCCGACCCGGCAGCGCCCGACCGGGTGGCCGAGGCGGTGCAGGTGCTTCCACATCTTCCGGGCCCCGTAGACCCCGTAGTTCGCCGCATGCTCGACGGTGAGGACGCGGGTCAGCTCTGCGTCCCCGACTGACCGCGCCGCGGGCGGGCGCGACCTGGCCGCGTAGTAGGTGCTCGGGGCGACCTGCAGCTCCCTGCAGATCGGCTCGACCCCGAACCGGGACTTGTGGCCGTCGATGTACTGCACGATCACCGTTGTGGGCGGTCGAGCTCCGCCGCGAAGAAAGCCGACGCCGACCGCAAGATCGCGTTGGATCGGCGAAGCTCACGGTTCTCCCGCTCGAGCTCGGCGAGGCGCTGCGCGTCCGACGTGCTCGTCCCGGGTCGGTCGCCGGCGTCGACCTCGGCCTGGGTGACCCAGTTCCACAACGTCTCGGGGTTGATCCCGAGCGGTCACCGATCCGGCGCAGCGCTCCGACCCGCGTTGCGGGATCACGCCGCGCGTCGACCGCCATCCTGATCGCTCGCTCCCGAAGCTCCTCGGGGTACTTCCTCGGTGCTGCCATGGCTCTCATCCTCCGTGGGTTGAGAGCCTCCATGGAAACCGGGGCGGTCGGCAGTACTGCGACGCCACCCTGTGCCGCTGCAACGAACGACAACGCCCACCCCCAACAGTCGCTCGAGGCAGCACGACTCGTCAGTTGATACAGCCGTCGCTGTATGGTCAGCGCATGCTGACCATTGCCTCGCGCCTCGACGTGATGAACCGGTTGGGCCGCGCCATGGCCGATCCGACCCGCTCGCGGATCCTGATGAGCCTGCTGGAGGGCCCGAACTACCCGGCCGTCCTGGCGCGCGAGCTCGACCTGACCAGGTCGAACGTCTCCAACCACCTGACCTGCCTGCGTGACTGCGGCATCGTCGTCGGCGTGCCCGAAGGCCGCCAGACCCGGTACGAGATCAGCGAGCCTCGACTGGCCACCTCGTTGACCCTGCTGCTCGACGTGACACTCGCGGTCGACGAAGGCGCACAGTGCGTTGACGCCGCCTGCCCAACGGGATGCGACGGGGGGTGCGTCCGATGAGCGAGGCCCTCACCGCCGCGCGCCGTGCCACGCTGCACCGGCGCGTGCGGGGCATCGTCGCGTTCACGATCACCTACAACGTCATCGAGGCCGTCGTGGCGATCACGGCGGGCTCGCTGGCGTCCTCGGCGGCGCTCATCGGGTTCGGGCTGGACTCGGTGATCGAGGTCGCCTCCGCCGCAGCGGTGGCCTGGCAGTTCACCCGGGCCGATCCCGAGAAGTGGGAGAAGGCCACGGTCAAGGCGATCGCGATCGCGTTCTTCGCCCTGGCCGCCTACGTGAGCATCGACGCCGTGCTGAACCTGGCCGGCGTGGGCGGGGTCGACCACAGCCCGCTCGGCATCGGCATCGCCACCGCGAGCCTGCTGATCATGCCGGCGCTGGCCTGGTTCGAGATCCGCACCGGCCGCGAGCTGGGGTCGCGCTCCGTGCAGGCCGATGCGAAGCAGCTCCTGTTGTGCTGCTACCTGTCCGGCGCGGTGCTGGTGGGGCTCCTGGCGAACACGCTGTTCGGGTGGGGCTGGGCCGACTCGATCGCTGCGCTCGTCGTCGCCGTCCTCGCCGTGCGCGAGGGTCTGGAAGCGTGGGGCGGCGAGCTCGAGTCGCCGTTCGAGGTGCTCGAGGACCTCGACGAGGATGACGACAGCGCCGAACGGGTCTAGCGGCGCCGTCGCCGCGGCGGGTCCAGACCCCCAGCTGATTTCGGTCACGCCGGCTGCGCCCTGATATGCAGCGGGCGCCCTTGACAGCGTTTGGGCGGAGCACGAAGCCGGCCGCATGGCGCCCTACGTCACGATCGACCAGGCCCGGCTGATCGATCCAGGCGGGGCGGTGTCGATCAAGGACTCTGCGGCTTGGTCGCAGTGTCGGCGACGGCGCCGCGCGCCGCGCTGACCCGGAGGCGGTCGGACAGGGCGAGGACCTCGTCGCGCAGGGCGTCCGGGGTGATCACCTCGAAGTCCCAGCCGAGCCCGGCCAGCATGCGGGCCATGCCGTCGAGGTGCTCGGCGCGCGTCTCGAGGAGCACGCCGTCAACGTGCTCGCTCAGCCGTCCCACGCTCCGGGGCAGTCGCTCGCCCGCGTCCGCGAGGGTGGTCCGCAGCACGACGGAGACCTCGTGCGACCACTTGACCGCCGCGATGCCTGACACGACCTGCGTCCTGGCGTCGAAGTCATCGGGCACGACGTAGGAGCCGTCGTCCTGCCTGACCGAGGCGATGCGGTCCAAGCGGAAGGTCCGCACGTCATCACGGCCGTGGTCGTGTCCGGTGACGTACCACCGGCCGGAGTGGAAGACCAAGCCGTAGACGTCGAGCTCGCGCTGCGACTCCTGCCCGTCCCAGGCGGTGTACGCGATCACGACGGTGCGCCGCGCTTGCGCGGCCGAGGCGAGGCCAAGCAGCGTGTCGGCGCCGGCGGGAGCGGTGGCGCTCACCGGGGTGGTGAACTGGGCGGTCGACAGCAGGCTGTCGAGCCGCTGGCCCAGGGCCCGCGGCAGCACACGCGACACCTTGGCCAGCGCGCTCGCCGTCGCCGCGTGGCCGGTGGTGGCGAGCCCCGCGCGCTCCGCGGCCCTGAGGCCCAGGACGACGGCGATGGCCTCGTCGTCGGTGAGCATCAGCGGCGGCAGCTTGTAGCCCGGCGAGAGCCGGTAGCCGCCGTACCTGCCCCGCTGCGCCTGGACGGGGATGCCGAGGTCGGCGAGGTGCTCGGCGTAGCGCCGGACCGTGCGCTCGTCGACCCCGAGCCGGGCAGCGAGGTCGCCGACGGTGCGCTGCCCGCCCGTCTGGAGCAGCTCCAGCATGGCGAGCACGCGAGCGGTGGGGCGGGTCATGGCCCTCCTCGGCGCCGCTAGGAAAGAACTGTGAGGCAGGCTCTGCATACCGGGCGGAATCTGTCCACAATCCACCCTAGCGTTGCCGCCATGAGCACCGTCACCTACGTCCTCGTCCCCGGCTTCTGGCTCGGCGCCTCGGTCTGGCGCCCCGTCGCGGACTCGCTGAGGGAGCGCGGCCACGTCGTGCACGCCGTCGAACTCTCAGGAATGGGCGAGCGCGCCGACCTCGCCTCGCCCGAGACCGACCTGACGACCCACATCGACGACGTCGTGCGCCTGCTCGAGCAGCACGACCTGCGCGACGTCGTGCTCGTCGGCCACAGCTATGGCGCCCTCGTGACCACCGGTGCGGCGGACCGCGTGCCTGAGCGCGTGGCACGCTTGGTGTACATCGACTCAGGGCCTCTGCCGGAGGGCATGGCTCAGGCCGATTTCGAGGGACCCGACGCGCGCGCGGCGAACCAGGAGCTGGTCACGACGCACGGCCAGGGCTGGAAGCTCCCGCCGCCGCCCTGGGCCGCACTCGCCGCTGAGGCGCCCGAGGTCGACGACGCCGCTGTGGCCGCGCTGGTCGACGGCTCGCAGCCGCAGCCCTGGCGTACCGCCACCCAGCCGGTCGCGCTCACGGGCGCCTGGGAGCGGCTGCCACGGACGGGCGTGCTGTGCAGCTTCAGCCTTGAGCAACTGCAGCAGATGGCGCCACACGCGCCCGTGTTCGCGCACATGGTCGACGGCGACTGGACCTACGTGGAGCTTCCGACGTGGCACTGGCCGATGGTGAGCCGACCGGCAGAACTCGCCAAGGTGCTGGACTCGGTCAGCCGCTAGACGCTGGCGTCCGACGCGCGCTGACGCCGAGCCGGCTGCGCCTGGTGTGCGGCGGGCGACCCTGGCAGCGTGGGCGGAGCACGATCCGTGTCGATCTGGCGGCGCCCCGCACGTCTAGAGGGTGAGACGTCGGCACACCGTCGGCGCCGTTCACGAGGAGGGTCACGACATGACTCAGTACCTGCTCAGCGTCTACCAGCCCGATGCCGCGCCGCCCGCCGGCGTCGACCTCGAGCAGATCGTCGCCGACGTGCAGAAGGTCGACCAGGCCATGAAGAACGCCGGCGTGTGGGTGTTCGCAGGCGGCCTGCACGAGACGTCGACCGCCACGGTGCTGCGCGCCCAGGACGGCGAGGTGCTCGTCACCGATGGGCCGTACGTCGAGGGCAAGGAGCACCTCGGCGGCTTCACCATCATCGAGGCGCCCGATCTCGACGCCGCGCTCGACTGGGGCAGCCAGCTCGCTGGGGCGACGACCCTGCCCATCGAGGTGCGGCCGTTCCAGGGCGGCTGACCCGACATGCCACGGCCCGGCGGCGCCGTGCCCCCGGAGGAGATCGGCCAGGTCTTCCGCCGGGAGCACGGCCGGGCGGTGGCCGTCCTGACGCGGGTCCTCGGCGACCTCGACCTCGCCGAGGACGCGGTGCAGGACGCGTTCACCGAGGCGGTGCGGCGCTGGCCCGCCGACGGGCTGCCGCCGAGTCCCGCGGGCTGGATCATCACCACGGCCCGCCGCCGCGCGATCGACCGGCTGCGCCGCGATGCGATGCGCGACGACCGGCAGGCCCAGGCGGCGCTGCTGCACGCCCGCGACGAGCCGATCGAGGAGGGTCCCGTGCGCGACGACCGGCTCCGCCTGCTGTTCACCTGCTGCCACCCGGCACTGGCGCCCGCCGCTCAGGTGGCGCTCACGCTCCGCATGCTGGGCGGCCTGACCACCGCGGAGATCGCGCATGCGTTCCTGGTGCCCGAGCCGACGATGGCCCAGCGGATCGTCCGCGCCAAGGGCAAGATCCGCGACGCCCGCATCCCGTACCGGGTGCCGCAGGACGCTGACCTGCCCGATCGGCTGCGCGGGGTGCTGGCCGTCGTGTACCTGGTGTTCAACGAGGGGTACACCGCGTCGTGGGGCGACCGCCTGGTGCGCGACGAGCTGTGCGCGGAGGCGGTGCGGCTGGGCCGGCTGCTGGTCGAGCTGATGCCCGACGAGCCGGAGGCCGCTGGCCTGCTGGCCCTGATGCTGCTGACCGAGTCACGCCGGGACGCCCGCACCGGGCCGGGCGGCGAGCTCGTGCTGCTGGCCGATCAGGACCGCGCCCGCTGGGACCGCGGGCTGATCGACGAGGGCCAAGCGCTGGTGCGCGCGTGCCTGCGCCGTGGCCGCCCGGGGCCGTACCAGGTGCAGGCCGCGATCCAGGCGGTGCACAGCGACGCCCTCACCGCGTCGGCCACCGACTGGCGGCAGGTGCTCGCGCTCTACGACCTGCTGCTGACGCTGGCCCCGACGCCGGTGGTGGCCCTGAACCGGGCCGTGGCTGTGGCGGAGGTGTCCGGCCCCGCGGCGGCGTTGGACCTGGTGGAGGCGCTGGACCTCGACGGTTACCACCTGCTGCACGCCGTCCGCGCCGACCTGCTGCGACGGCTCGACCGCACCGCCGAGGCGGCCCAGGCCTACGACGCCGCGATCGAGCGCACCGCGAACGCCGCCGAGCAGGAGTTCCTCCGCCACGCCCGAGCGTCACTGCCGGGCGACCGGGCGCCCTGACGTCAGGCCGGGACCTCGAAGACGATCTCGAGCCCGTCCTCGTCGTCCCACTGCTCCCCCACCTCCACGAACCCGTGCTGCAGCACGAGCGATCGTGAGGCGGCGTTGTCGGGGCTGATGGTCGCCCGCACGACCCGCACCGACGGCTCACGCCGCGCGCGGTCGAGAAGGGCGCGGAGGGCCGCCCGCGCGTGTCCGCGGCGTCGATGATCGGGATCGATGGTGTACCCGACCTCCACCATCCCCTGCGCGTCGGGCGGGCCATGGAAACCGGCGTAGCCGACGACGGCGCCGGTCGCCGTGTCGACGACGGCGCCCGTGATCCACGGCACCGCGGCCGGGTCGGCCTCCACCTGCCGGCTCCGCAGGCCCCACACGTATCTCGCGCGAGCCCCGACGAAGAGCGGGGTCAGCGGCGCCGGAGCCGTCAGGTTCGCCGCGGCGAGGTCTCCGGCCGCCAGCGAGCGAAGCGTCGCGGCCGGCAACGCGACGAGCTCGACGGTCGCGGATCCGGCCGGGGAGGACACCTGCGCCGGGTCGTCTGTCGTCATCGCCCGACCGTGGCATGGGCGCGGGGCGCCGTCCAGGCGTTTCCGAGGTTGGATCGACGGGAACCCAGCCCGGGACATGTCGTTCCGAGATTCCCGGCCGCCAGCGCCTGCCGCCGTGGGAGCCTGACCCCATGAACGCACCGACCGCACCCCGTGGCAGCACCCTCGTCTGGGTCGTCGGACTCGCCGCGGTGACCCTGATCGCCTACCTCGCCCTGCTGGGCTGGGACCAGTCGAAGACGCTCGACCCGGTGACGCAGAACGAGACCGGGCCCTACGAGGCCTGGCAGGTCATCGCGCTCGTCGTCGTGCTGGGCGCAGCGGCGTTCCTCGCGGGTCGCGCGGGCCGGCTGGTTCCTGCCCTGGTGACGATCCCGGTGGTCCTGACGCTGGCCTTCGCAGTCGACGCCGCGACCGACAAGAACGCGGATGGGCTCTGGCCGATCGGCGCGGCGCTGGTGGCGCTGGGCTCGGCGGTGGGCGTCGCGCTGGTGGCCGCGATCGGCCAACGCTCACGCCAGCGCCAGCCTGCCTGACACTCACCTGCCTAGCCAATCTGATTCTCTGATTCCGAGGTACCATCGGCCCATGAAGACAGTCACCGCCACCCAGGCGTCCCGTGGCTTCTCGGACCTGCTCGACGCCGTCGAGCATGGCGAGACCGTGCAGGTCACACGCGCCGGCCATGTCGTCGCCGAGATCCGTCCGGCGGTCCCGTCGACAGGCCGCGCACTCCGCGCGGCACTCACCGGCCTACCCCGCCTGGACGACGCCCTCATGTCAGACATCGCCGCAGCCACGTCACTGCTGACAGCAGACGAGAGCGACCCGTGGCCCGTCGACTGATCCTGGACACGAACACGCTCATCGCCTACGAACGCGAGGCATTCGACGTGTCGTCACTTGACGACGACGACCTGGCGATCGCCGCCACCACCGTGGCCGAGTTCCGCACCGGCATCGAGCTCGCCGACACCCCCACGCGCGCGGCCGACCGCGCTCGCATCCTCGCCGCGATCACCGATGCCGTCACGGTGCTGGACTACACGGCCCGCACCGCAGCCGAGCACGCGCGGCTGATCGCGCACGCCCGTCGTGCGGGCGTCCCGCGGGGAGCACACGACCTGATCATCGCGGCGCACGCCCTCGAGCACGGCCGCGCCGTGATGTCCCTGGACAGCAAGGCGAGGTTCGGCAACCTGCCAGGAGTCCTCTCTCTCACGCCCTGACCGTGCGGGTGTGCCGCAACGTCCGAGACGCGTTCGAACAGGTGTTCGAGTTACCGTGAGGGCATGTCGATCGAATGGTCCCGGTGGACCCGCGTGCCGCAGGGCGGCTGGGAACGGGTCCCCCCTCGACGATGCCCACTGTGCGGCGCCTCGTGGACGCTCCGCGGAGCGGGCCGCCCCGCGGAGCGGAACGTCGGCTGCACGTGCACGCCGCGGCGCCGGCACACGGTGTGGCGATGCCCGGCGTGCGGGGCGTACGCCGCGGAAGGATGCGTCGACGTGAGCCGGTGGATCGCTTCGACGGCGCCGGTCGACCTGCCCGAGGCCTTGCGCGCCGCCGTCTAGCGTCCGACCTACGGGCGGTTGCGGGTCGCCAGATGGACCAGCCCGCCGACAACGGCGATGCCGGCGAGCGCGATCACCAGCACGGTGATGAAGTCGCGGACCCCGTGGGTGGACTGCGACGCCACGAACGAGCTCACGAAGACAGCGAGCGCGACCGCCACGGCCATCGCCTTGCGCAGCTTGAGCCCGCGCTCGCGGTTGGCGCTCATGCGTGGTGGCGGCGCGCGAACGCGACGAACGTGTCGAGGAACTCGTCGAGCCGGGCCGCGAGCGCGTCTTCCGGCGCACCGGTCGCGTCGAAGGATGCCGGGGTGACCTGCAGGTACATCTCCGGCTGGCCCATCAGCACCACGTCGAGGGCGGGCAGGATCGAGCGGAGGTGGGCCTGGGCGGCGGCCGTGCCGATGGGGCCGGGCGAGGCGCCGAGGATCGCGGCGGGCAGGTGGGCGAGCGCGTTGGTCCCCTTGGGGCGGCTCGCGAAGTCGATGGCGTTCTTCAGCACGGCCGGGATGCTGCGGTTGTGCTCGGGAGTGATGAAGAGCAGCGCGTCACAGGCGGCGAGCGCCTCCTTGAACGTGACGGCGACCCGCGGGTAGTCGGCCTCGAGGTCGCGGTTGAACATCGGCAGGTCGCCGATGGGGATCTCCGCGATCTTCACGCCCTCGGGCGCCCGGGCGGCCAGCGCCTCGGCCAGCAGCCGGTTGAGGGAGCCCTGCGCGAGGCTCCCCACGAGGCATCCGACGATCAGGTCAGCCACGGACCCACCTACTTCTCTTTTCGAAGTGACTTCTAATCCCGTAGTCTGACACAGATGACCGCCGACCCGGAGCGCGCCGGCGCCTTGGCGCGAGCCTTCGGTCTGCTCGGGAAGCGGTGGAACGGGGTGATCCTGGGATCCCTCGTGGACGGCCCGCTGGGGTACACCGCGCTGCGCCGCGCGGTCGGCGCCAGTGACTCGGTGCTCGCGGGTCGGCTCGCCGAGCTGACGGCAGCAGGCGTCGTCGCCCGAGCCGTGGAGCCGGGGCCGCCGGTCACAGTGCGGTACTCGTTGACGGAGTCAGGGCAGGCGCTGGCGCCCGGCCTGCATGAGCTCAGCCGGTGGGCGCAGCGGCACCTGCCCGATCCGGGCCGCACGCCGGGCACTGAGCCCGGCGGGAAGGTCAGCGACGGGTCGAGACCGTCACCGTGAACTTGGCGTTGCGGGCTGCCTGACGCGTCGGGCCGACCACCTGCTCCAACGTCGGCCGGTACATCAGGTGGGAGTTCCACACCGCCCACAGCTCGCCGCCCGGACGCAGCACCCGCGCGGCATCGGCGAAGAGCCGCCGGGCCAGCCCCGGGTGCACCGCGGCGCCGACGTGGAACGGCGGGTTGAGCACCACCAGGTCGATGCTCGCGTCCGGCACGCCGGTCGCGGCGTCGGCCCGCAGCACGGTGACCCGGTCGGCGACGCCGTTGGACTCGGCGGTCGCCTGGGCCGAGGTCACCGCGGCGAACGACTCATCCGTCGCGGTGACGCGCAGGCTCGGCCGCGACTGGGCCAGCGCGACGGCGAGCAGCCCCGTGCCGCAGCCCAGGTCGAGGGCGGTCGCTGCGTCGGGCGCCATCTGGGCCAGGTGCTCCAGCAGGAACCGCGTCCCGATGTCGACGCTGGTCCCCGCGAAGGCGCCACCGTGCGCGCACACCATCACACTGCGCCCTCCGGGCAGGCTGTGGCGCTCCCGCGCGGGCCAGGCGCCCGCGGGCCGCTGATCCTCGGGGAGCGGGTCGGCGGCGACCAGCACCCGGGACTTCTGCCGCGCGAGCCTGGCCTGCACCGACGCGAAGTGCCGGCCGAGCACGTCGTTCATCGTGCGGCTCATGTGCTTGAGCCGGCCGCCGGCCACCACCACGACCCGGGGGTCGGCGTGCTCGGCGATCAGGCCGGCGATCTCGTCGAGCGCCTCGAGCGATCGCGGCAGCTGCAGCAGCACCACGCGGGCCCCGGCCACCAGGGACGGGCCCAAGGGCAGCGACTCGAAGGCGCCGGCAAGGCCCGCCCGCTCCGCGTTGGCCGCGAGCGCGAGCTCGCCCGTCAGACGGTCCTGGTGCGTCCTCATCCCCGTGGCCCCGAGCCGGGCGGCAGCGCCCAAGGTCAGCGCGCCGTAGTGGTCGCCGATCACGACGACGGAGCCTGCGGGCGCCTCCGCCAGCGAGGGGGCTGCCTCGTCAAGGATCAGCCGGTCCGAGGCGTCCACCGCGAACAGGTTCGGCGCCTCCAGGTCCGGGGCGCGCCGCAGCGTGTCCAGCACGTCGTCGGTCATGACGTCACCCCCGCGACGTAAAGCCAGGCGCCGTCCTCCCGGACGAACCGGCTGACCTCGTGCTGCGAGCCCGCGCCGTCAGCCGACCGGTAGAACGCGCGGAACTCGACCGTCCCGTCGGCGTCGAAGGGCCCGCCGGCGGTGCTGGCGACGATGTCGAGGCGGTACCAGCGGACATCGGGATCGAGCTCCAGGGTCGCCGGTCGGGCGCTCGGGTGCCACGTGCGCAGCAGGTAGTCGACATCGCCGACCGCGAAGGCGGAGAACCGCGAGCGCATCAGCGCCTCCGCCGTGGGCGCCAGCGCCTCGCCGCGGTGGAACCGCCCGCAGCACTCGTCGTAGGTCTGGCCGCTCAGGCACGGGCAACGGTCGTGGTTCACGTCGTCCATCATCCCGCGAGTTCTGGCCGCTCTCGGCCCAGATGTGCCCCGCAACGGCCCGGTCTAGTGTCCGAGAGGAAGGCCATCGACTCATCGGAGGACGACCATGAGCACCCAGGGAAACGACGCCCCCGGCCTCTCATCGATCACGGGGATCCGCACCGTCGTGGTGCCGGTCACGGACATGGACCAAGCAGTGGGCTTCTGGACGAGCGCGCTCGGCTTCGAGGTCCAGATGGACAGCACCTTCGACGGGGACCGGCGCTGGGTCGAGGTGGCCGCTCCGAACTCCGCGGACGACGCCACCACCATCGGCCTCACGAGCGGCTCGGACCTCCCCACCGGGGTTCAGACGGGCATCCGGCTGACCACCGACGACGCAGCCGCGGCGTGGCGGGCCCTCTCCGAGCTGGGCGTCGACGTGGACGAGGTGCTCGACCTGCCCGGCACGCCGCCCATGTTCACGTTCCGCGACGGCGACGGCAACGAGCTGGTCCTCGTGGAGATCCCGGCCCAGGGCTGAGCCCGACCAATCAGCCCTGGCTCACCTACGCTCGGCGACCTGGGCGGGCCACGGCCCGACGAACTTCCCAGGTGAACCGATCTCGTTCGGCGCCGCCGCGAGCGACTGCTGGACCGCCCGGGTCACCCGCGCGGTCAGCTCGGCGAGGGTGTCGCCCCACTCGGTGGGCGATGCCGTGACATCCGCGACGTCGAGCTCCTCGAGCACCAGCAACGGCGCCGCGATTCCCGGCGTCTCGAACTCCGTCAACCGGTGCCACACCGAGCCGGGGCGCACCACGATCTCGGCGTCGGCGGGGCGCTCCGCGAACATCGAGACGTCGCGACCCGTGCGGTTCAGCAGCACCAGGAGCCGCCCCGCCGTGAAGTTCTCGCTCGCGACCCGCGCGTCACGCGACGCCGCGAGCACCCCGGTCACCACGCCCAGCGGAGGCGGCTCCACCTCACCGGCGGCCAGACCTCGGAACGCGATCCCGTTGAACGCAGGCAGTTTGTCGATCGCATCCAGGAACTGGCCGAGCCCGGACTCGCTCATCAGTGGTCCTCTCCCTCAGGCCGCTTCGCGGCTCGCTCACGCTCACGTGCGCGGATCACGCTCGGACGCTCATCCTCCGGCAACAGGTTCCCGTGGCCGTCGTAGTCGTAGATCAACTCCGCATCCCACGTCGGCGGCTCGATCGGAGGGTCGAACACCACCTCGGTGCCGTCCGGAAGGGTCCTCCCCACAGTCCGAGTGATGACCGGGAACTTGCCCTTCTCCCGGCTGATCTTGCTCGGATCAAAAGGGCCCCACTCGCGCTCGTACTCCTCGTCGATCCACTCCAGGTAAGCCCGCTCGCGCGCCTCATGGTCAGCCGGATCGAGAGCCATCAACTCGTCCGCCGACAAGAACCGATACAGGCTCCGCGGATCGACATCCTCTTCCGGAGGCACAGGAGGGGACTCACGCTTCTTACGAAATATCATCGACAACCTCCCTGGCCGCCATCTGCCAAAATCCCCCTGGATCCCACTCTCGGCTCATCACGCGAAGTGGCGCCCCAGGGAGAACTAATACCTCAGCTTCGCGGCCATAGTGCGATAGTGCTCGCACATCAACCCCGCGTCGGCCACCCCTGATCGTTATGAACGCGTTGCCACCATTCCTGAATTCCTCCGCGATCGAGGGTTTGGTGCTGGTACTCCAGAACGCCGGATCGGAGACCTTCTCCCCGGGTTGCCAGCGTTGGAGGACGTCAGCAGGAAGGTCTGTCCCCCGAAAGTACGTCCCACTTGTCTGAGGAAGTTTGCTGAGCCCTGCCACCGCATCGTCGACGTCCCGCTGGATTCGCGCCGCATCCTGCGGAGAAGGTGGTGACGTTCCTCGCAGGAAGCCGTTCATCTCCTCATACCCGTCGTCAGTGGTGTAACGATAGATCGCCTTCACCTCGTCAGGTGTGAGGTCGGGATGGCGACCGGCAACGGCGTCGGCCCACGCGTCGAGGTCTCCCCCGTCCCGTGGGTGGCTCAGGTCGGAGATGTCGGGCAGCGCCGTCCGAGCCGGCGGCGTCGAGGGCAGACGCGAGGGCAGGAAGACGTCGCCGACGTCAGGGCTCTTGGCGCGGACGCTGCCGGCGAGCTGCCGCAACGCGTCCTTCATGGCCTCGAGCAGGTTCTTGAGCGACTTCGCCGAGGTGAGCACGTCGGTGACGGACTTGCCGACCTTGGTGGCCAGCGAGCTGACACGTGTCGAGACCTGCCCCACGATCACCGGGGTGGCCAGCCCGAGGGTGAACACCGCCTCGGCCGCCCAGGAGATGATCGAGCCGACCAGCTGGGCCAGGGTGTCGCGCACCAGGTCGTGCACCACCTGCACCACCATCGCGCAGGTCGTCAGCGCCGATCCCATCGCCGACGCCGAGTCGCCGGTGACTCGGATGCGCTCGGCCAGCGCGTCGGCGTAGGCCGCGTAGGCGGTGATCGACTCCCCCGACATGTCTTCCAGGTCGGCCCGCACCACCCGGACGAGCTCGTCCCCGGCAGCGCCCATCGCTCCGGCGACGTTGTCCCATGTCCCCGCGAAGCCCAGCACCGCTCCCGCGTCACCAGTCAGATCGTTGAGCCACCCCTTGAGCGGCTGCAGGTGCTCCATCAACCAGCCCAGGCCCGCCGCGATCAACGACCCCAACGGGTCGATCACGGTCGCGGCGACGTCCATCACGGCCCCCACCCCGGCCATGCCCGTCGACAGCCACGACCCGGACTCGAGGGCCGAGCACAGGTCCGCCACCGACTCCACGACGCCCAGGCCGCCGAACGCCGACGACGTGTTGACCGGCCCCGCGACGAGCGGGTTGGCGCTCACCGGTCGAGCGCCGCGAGGAGACCACGGAGAGCTTCTTGCACCCGCTCGTCGACCGCGTCGATGGATCGCGCCATGGACCCCAGCTCGCCGACGGCGGCGTCGGACGCCTCGTGGACCGCCGAGATCGCCTGCCGTGCGGCGTCGTCCACACCCTGCACGATCGGCGGCAGGAACGAGCACAGCAACCCGAACGCCCCGCTGTGGAGGCTCGTCGTCGCGGCGGCGGCCTTCGCGGTCGCGAGGTCGGAGGCAACCTGCTGGACCCGGGCCGCGTGGCGCCGCAGCACCTCGGTGTCCACGACCATCGCGTCCGCGCTCACCGGGATACCTCGCGCGCGTCGAGCTCGGCGCGCAGCTGGCCGCTGATGGCCGACCCCTCGCCGTACGCGTCGTCGGTCACGGCCACGGCGCGCCGTCCCGCGTCCCGAGCGGCGGCGTCGACCGTCTCGCGGATCAGCGCGGCGAGGTCGTCCGGCCGCAGCGCCGTCGCCGCGTCGGCGAGCACCAGGTCGGTCAGCCTGCCCGTCGCATCGACCTCGGCCTCGACCTCGCCGCGGCTGCTGCGCATGCGGCCGCGGACGCGGTCGATCGACGCCTTGACCTCTCCGGCCCGCCGGGCCCGTTCCTGCGCGTCGGCGATGTCGCGCTGCACCTTGGCGATGGCTGCGTCGGGGTCGTCGTAGAAGGCCGTCACGCGCGCAGGCTACCGAGAGATGGGCCGTTTCGACCCGGTCTGTCCCTCGATCGGTCCAGCGACGAGGAGATCGCTCCCTAAACCATTCGCGTGCTGGTCCGACGCCCGTCCGGCGTCGAAAGTGGCTGTGCACTCGACTGTGGTGGTCATGACCTCCGCGAGCGACACAGCCGTCCTCCTGATCGGGGCGCCCGCAGGACGCGGGGACCACACGCAGCCAACACGCCGAGCACCGGGAGATCGCATGTCCATCCGCGCGCATCTGCGCAAGGTCGCCGTCGCACTACCCCTCGCCATCGTCGCCGCCGCGCTCACCACCTCGCTCGTGGCCACCACCGCGTCCGCCCACGGGTCGGTCACCGACCCGCCCACACGCAACTACGGGTGTCTGGACCGCTGGGGCGACCGGCACCAGGCGCCCGAGATGCAGCAGCAGGACCCGATGTGCTGGGGCGCCTTCCAGGCGAACCCCAGCGCCATGTGGAACTGGAACGGCCTCTACCGCGAGAACGTGGGCGGGCGCCACGAGCAGGCCATCCCCGACGGGCAGCTCTGCAGCGGCGGCCGCACCGAGGGCGGCCGCTACAACTACCTCGACACCCCGGGCAACTGGACCGCCACGTCCGTGCCCAACAACTTCACGCTGACTCTGACCGACGGGGCGCAGCACGGCGCCGACTACCTCAAGGTCTACGTGTCCAAGCCGGGCTTCGACCCCACCACCCAGAGCCTGGGGTGGGGTGACCTGACCCTGCTGAAGGAGACCGGTCGCTACGCCCCGGCAGGGCAGTACCAGACCGACGTGAGCATCCCGGGCCGGAGCGGCCGCGCGGTGCTCTACACGATCTGGCAGGCCAGCCACCTCGACCAGTCGTACTACCTGTGCAGCGACATCGTCATCGGCGACGGGCCGATCCCGACGCCCACGGTCACCCCGACCGTGACGCCCACGCCGACGGTGACCCCGACCGTCACCCCGACACCGACGCCCACGGTGACCCCGACCATCCCGCCCGTCGGCGCCTGCGCGGCGACAGTAACCGTCGGCAACAGCTGGAACGGCGGCTACCAGGCGCAGGTGACGGTCACGGCCGGCTCCAGTGCGATCAACGGCTGGAAGGTCACCGTCAACGGGGCGACCATCACCCAGGCGTGGAACGGCACCCTGTCTGGCGGCAACGTGATCAGCAACGCCTCGTGGAACGGCAGCCTGGCGGCTGGCGGGTCCACGACCGCCGGATTCCTCGGCACCGGGTCGACCAACCTGACGGCCACCTGCGCGCTCGCCTAGCCCCACCCCGCACGGCGCGGTCCCGTTGCCGCGCATGCCGCCGGTCGGCCCTGACCTCCACGCGTCGGGGCCGACCGGTCAGGCGCGAGCCAGTCAGGTGGCCGGGGCGGGCCGCACCGGGTGGACGGGGTGGACGGGGTGGTTCGACCGGAACAACCCGTCCGGATCGACGGCCTGCTTGACCTCGCGCAGCCGGCCCACCGCCTCGGCGCCGTAGGCGTCCTCGATCGGCTGATCGGCCTGCAAGAAGGTGATCCCCAGCCCGTGCTCCGAGCGCGGCACCGCGGAGACCAGGCCGCGCAGGGCCTCGTCCACCACCGCCGCCGCCTCAGGACTGAACGCCGGCGCCATCGCCGCGAGCACGTAGCCGGGCCGGATCTGCGCTCCCGGCCCGGTGCTCGGGTCCGCGGCGGTCTGCGCGCCGCCCAGGTGCCGCATCTGCACACCCACCAGCGGTGTCCCGCTGCCGACGCCAGCGGTGGCGAGCACGTGCTCGAGGACGTCGTCGTCGAGCACGTCGAACGGGTGGGACACCGCGCGCATCGGCGGCCCAGGCTCGACGGGCTCCTCGGCGATGCCGCCGATCTCGCTCGCGCGCAGCGCCCGCACGGTCTCGCGGATGGTCGGGCCCACGGCCCGCAGCGGGGCGAGCAGCGCCTCCGCCTCGTCGGGGAGGCCGACGAACATGACGTCGACGCTCATGAACGAGCGGCCGCGCACCTCCTCGGGGATCTGCGGCAGGTCGGGAAGGTGCATGAGCATCGCCCAGGTGGCGAGCTCGTCGGGCGCGGTGCGGGTGACCTCGGCCCACGCGCGCAGGACCTCGGGAGCCTGCTCGCCCGCGAAGGCGAGGCGTCCGCCGTAGAGCTCGGGCGCGGGGTGGAGCGCGATCTCGACGGCCGTCACCACCCCGAAGTCGCCCCCGCCTCCGCGCAGCGCCCAGAAGAGGTCGGGGTCGGACTCGGCGGTGACGGTGTGCGACGTCCCCGTGGCGTCGACCAGGTCGACGGCGAGCAGTGAGCTGGCGGGGGTGCCGAAGGCCCGGCCGAACCAGGACAGCCCACCGCCGAGCATCAGGCCCACGACGGTGACGCTCGGATTGGAGCCGGACAGAGCGACCAGCCCTGTGCCGTCCAACGCGTCGAACATGGCCTGCCAGGAGACGCCCGCGCCAACCCGCGCCGTCCGGCGGGCTGCGTCGACGGCGATCTCGTCGAGGGCCGCCGTCCGCACCAGCACCGTGCCGTCGAGGTGCGCGGTGGCGCCATGGCCGCGTGGCTGGGCGGCCACAGCCAGCCCGTGCTGCTGGGCCCAGCGCACCACCGCCTCGACATCGGCGGCGTCGGCGACGTGCGCCACGAGCGCGGGCTGCTGGTCGACGCCGGAATGCCACGGGCGTCGGGATGCCTCCCACTCCTCGTCCTCGGCGGCGACCACCGGCCCGCGGTGCGCGCCTCGGAGCAGAGCGATCGCCGCCTGGTCGAGCGCTGGGGCGTTCACGGACGAGCGGGTCTCGGACATGACGGGCCTCCGGTCGGATGACGGGCGCGCAGCAGTCATTCCATCGTGGAGCACGCCGCCGACACGGGCCACGGGTCTCTCGTCGCGACCATCGCCCGCCCGGACGGATCGGCACTGCCCACGCCACACAGCGATCGACGGCGGACTCGCGCGCATTGTTGTCGCCATCCAACAAATGGTTCGCCGTGCTGCTCGTCAGACCTGCGTGTCACGGGTACGCGCGAACAGGGGTTTCAGGTCGCGCGGTCGGGACCGGGATGCAAGCGTGGTAGCGCACTCACCACACCGACACTGGAGGCTTTCATGGCTGCACCCCGCACACCCGGTGGCAACGCCACCCGCGAGCCTCACAAGGCGAAGACCACCGGCCTCGTCGTGGCCGCAGTAGGGATCGTGCTGTTCAACATCTCGCCATTTCTCAACTGGGTGAACCCCGATGGGGCCGACCCCAGGACGGGGTATGAGACCGACTCCCTCGTGCCCTTCATCGCCTACCTGGGGATCGGGCTCCTCATCGCGCTGATTTACGCGAACAAGCGGGCTCGGCGCGGGCAGCACCGGGGCCTGACGCTGGTGACCATGGCCGTGGGCATCGCCGCGGCTATTCAGTGCCTGGCCTTCGCGATCAACCCCATGGGCGGCCTCGAGCGCGGTGACGACCTGTCAACCGACATCGGGGTGTGGGTCGGCCTCATCGGCGCGGCGATCTGGGCCATCGGCGCCGGCCTCCTGGCGAAGGAAGACGAGGGCGACGACCGCGTCGCCGACAGTCAGGTCGCCAACGCGGCAGGCACTCGCTGATCGTCAGCGGGCGGTGGAGGGGACCGACTGTCGTCTCCACCGCCCGCGCGACGTCCCAGGGTTTCCTCGGCGGCCGCCGTCCGGGCGTGGCATCGTTGAACAGTGACGGATTCCCCTCTGGTCGACATCTCCTCCCTGCTCACAGCCGCAGAGGACGTGTCCCCCGCCGAGGCGATGTCCGCTGCCGCGGACACGCTGCGCCGGACCTTGGGCGTCGAGTCCGCCTCGTTCCTGATCGCCGACGCCGCGGGCAACACGCTCGTCGACCACGCTGACCCCGACATCCGCTTCTCGCTCGACGGCACCGACCCGGGACGCGCCTGGCGCGAGCAGCGGATGGTGCAGGACGCGCGCGGACGCGCCTACGCGCCTGTCACCGTGCGGGGCGACGCCCTGGGCGTCCTCGCGGTGCAGATGCCGCACGGCTCTGGCGCAGACGCCGCCGAACTGGCGCTCGATGCGGCGTCGGCCGAGCAGCTCGCGGCGGTGGCGCACGCCCTGGGCTACGTCGTGGTCGCCAACCAGCGCCACACCGACACCTACGAGACGGCCATGCGGTCAGCCGACTTCACCCTCGCCCGGGAGATCCAGCGCCGGCTGCTGCCGCTCGGTTTCGTGTGCGAGGGAGGCTCCTTCACGCTCGCCGGCTGGCTCGAGCCCTCCGCCAGTGCCGCCGGTGACACCTTCGACTACGTCGCGTCCGCCGACCGGCTCATCGCCACCCTCACCGACGCCGTCGGCCACGACCTCAACGCCGCCCTCCTCGCGACGCTCACGGTGAACGCGCTGCGCAACGCCCGTCGGCAGGGGGCCACCCTGGTCGAGCAGGCCCACGCCGCCAACACGGCGCTCATCGGCTACGGCGGCAACGCCGGCAGCGGTGTCGGCGACTACGTCACGGGAATCCTCCTGGAGATCGACCTCCGGCCCTCCGCCGACCCGGACGACGGCGACGGCAGCGTGGTGGTCCGGATCATCAACGCGGGGCACCCTGGCGCCCTCCTGCTCCACGACGGGCACGTCACCAACGTCGCGCCGACCAACAACCCGATGCTCGGTCTGCGGGCGCACGAGTACCAGCCCCAGGAGATCACGATGCACCCGGGCGACCGCCTCCTGCTGATGACCGACGGCATGCTGGAGCGCAGCGCCGCCGCCTTCGACCTGCCCGGGGCGCTCCGCGACACCGCCGACCAGCATCCCCGGAACGTCGCGCAGGACATCTCACGCACGTTCCTCGAGACCGTGGGCGCCGAGGTCCAGGACGACGCCGCCCTGCTGCTGATCGAGTGGCACGGCGGCACCACGCGCCGCCGGACCAACCACGGGTCAGACACCACGCACGGGTCAGCCGACGCGCGGTAGTCGCGTCGGACAGCCCCGAGCTCGGCGACCCCCTCACATCGGACGGGCCTGGACGCCGGCGACGAGCTCAGTCGGCCGTGACCGTGAAGCCCGCGCGCAGCAGTGCCTCATCGCGTGAGCACGGCCCGACGAGCAACTCGAAGGCGCCCGGCTCCACGAGGCGGCGCCCGTCGGCGTCGACCAGCGTGCAGTCGGCCACTGGCAGCTCGAGGTCCACGGTGCGGCTCTCCCCTGCTGGCACCTCGACCTGGCGGTACGCCTTGAGCTCCTTGTCGGCCCAGGTGACCGACGTGACGGTGTCACTGAGATAGACCTGCACGGTCTCCACCGCGGGCCGCGATCCGGTGTTGCGCACGGTGACCTGGGCCCGGACCGTGTCCGCGAGGCCGACCTCGGGGGTCAGCACGCGCAGGTCCTCGTACTCGACGGTCGTGTAGGCGAGCCCCTCGCCGAACGCGAACGCGGGGCTCTGCGTGAGGTCGGCGTAACGGGCGCCGTGCTGGCCGCGGACCTGGTTGTAGTACGTGGGCTGCTGGCCGACGTGCCGCGCGAACGAGATGGGCAGCCGCCCGGACGGCTCGATGAGGCCGAGGGCGAGCTCGGCGACGGCGCGGCCGCCCCGCATGCCAGGGTTGGCGGCGTAGACGATCGCCGCGGCGCCCATGGCCGAGGGCGGCAGCACCAGCGGCTTGGAGCTGACGAGCACCACGATCATCGGCGTCCCGGTCTCCGCGAGCGCGTCGAGCAGGGCCACCTGCCCGCCGATGAGCTCGAGGGTCGCCGTGGACCGGCACTCGCCGATCAGCTCGATGCGGTCTCCCACCACGGCGACCACGTAATCGGCGGCCTGCGCTGCGGCGACGGCCTCGGCGATCATCGCCGCGTCGGGCTCGGCGGGGATGACCACCTCGGGCCGGGGCTGGCCGTCGGGGAAGAACTGGCCCTCGGGGTCGGGGCCGACGGTCAGGATGTCCGCGCCGCGGGCGTGCGTGACGGTCCAGTCGGACGGCACGTGGTCGCGGAAGCCGTCGAGCACGGTCTGCGTCATGTGGCGCGGCATCCCGCCGACCATCCAGTCGACCTGCCCGGACGCGCCGGCCCAGTCGCCGAGCTGCGTCTGCGGGTCGTCGGCGTTCGGGCCGACCACCGCGACGGTGCGCGGCGTCCCGTCGCCCACGGCGCGCCCGCCGGCGTCGGCGGTGAGGCCGCCGGCGAGCGGCAGCGTGCCGTCGTTGGACAGCAGCACCACGGCGCGTCGGGCGACCTCGAGGTTGAGGGCGGCGTGCTCGGCGATGCCGATGACCTCCGCCTGGCGGGCGGAGTCGGGCAGGCGCGGGTTCTCGAAGAGCCCGAGCTCGAACTTCAGCGTGAGGATGCGGCTGACGGCGGCGTCGACATCGGCCTCGGTGACCAGGCCCCGCGCGACGGCCTCCTGGGCGCCCTCGAAGAACTGCGGGGTGGTCATGACCATGTCGTTGCCGGAGCGCAGCGCCGCGGCGGAGGCCTGCACGTAGTCGGGGAACAGGTTCTGCTCCCAGACCATGCGGCCCACGTTGTCCCAGTCGGTGACGAGGGTGCCGGTGTAGCCCCACTCGCCGCGCAGCACGTCGTTGAGCAGCCACTGGTTGACGGTGATCGGCACGCCGTCGGTGGACTGGTACCCGAGCATGAACGTGCGGCAGCCCTCGCGGGCGACCCGCTCGAACGGCGGCAGGAACCACGAGCGCAGCTTGCGGCGCGAGATGTCGGCCTCGCTGGCGTCGCGGCCGCCCTGCGTCTCGGAGTAGCCGGCGAAGTGCTTGGCGCACGCGAGGATCGCGGTGGGGTCGTCCAGCCCGTCGCCCTGGTAGCCGCGCACCATCGCGGAGGCCATCTCGCCGATCAGGAACGGGTCCTCGCCGAACGTCTCGCTCACCCGGCCCCAGCGCAGGTCGCGCGTGATGCAGAGCACCGGGGAGAACGTCCAGTGGATGCCGGTGGCGGCGACCTCGACGGCGGTGGTGCGGGCGACCTGCTCGACGAGCCCGGGGTTCCAGGTGGCGGCCATGCCGAGCTGGGTGGGGAAGATCGTGGCGCCCTCCCAGAAGGAGTGGCCGTGGATGCAGTCCTCGGCGACGAGCAGCGGGATGCGCAGGCGCGTCTTCTCGGTGAGGGCGGCCGCCTCGAGCACGTTCTCGGGCGAGGTGTGCAGGATGGAGCCGACGTGCAGGTCCTGGACCAGGCGCTGGACGCCGTCCTGGGCGTTGAGCTGCAGCATCTGCCCGACCTTCTCGGGCAGGGTCATTCGGCCCAGGAGGTCCGCGACCCGCTCGGGGACGGGCAGGGTGCTGTCGAGGTAGGGCAGGGTCACGGGGGTCCTCTCACGGCGGCTGTGGCGTGCTCTCCGGGGAGCACCGTACCGGTCGCGGCGTCACGCTTCGAATCGATTCGAAGCAGGGTGCGTCGCCCGCCCTCGGATCCCCGGGCGCCCGCGTCACGGGGTTAGTTGCGAATTCAACTACCTGTGCCTACGATCGACGGGCTGGACGGTCCTGTCCGGCGGCGCCGATCGAGCGAGGCACGCATGACCGACTACGGGCACGACCTGACCTTCGGCTCGTTCCTCACGCCGACCGCCGCCGCACCCGAGCAGACGGTGGCGCTCGCGCAGGAGTCCGAGCGCGCAGGACTCGACCTCGTGACGTTCCAGGACCACCCGTACCAGCCCGGCTTCCTCGACACCTGGACGCTGCTCAGCTACGTCGCCGCCCGCACCGAGCGGGTCCACCTCTCCGCGAACGTGCTGAACCTGCCGCTGCGCCAGCCCGCCGTGCTCGCCCGGTCCGCCGCCAGCCTCGACCTGCTCAGCGGCGGCCGGGTCGAGCTCGGCCTGGGCGCAGGCGCGTTCTGGGACGCCATCGAGGCCATGGGCGCCCAGCGGCTGACCCCCGGGCAGGCGGTCGACGCCCTGAGCGAGGCCATCGACGTGATCCGCGGGATCTGGGACGCGGACGAGCGGGCGCCCCTGCGCGCCGGCGGCGAGCACCACCACGTCCGCGGCGCGAAGCGCGGCCCGGCGCCCGCCCACCCGATCGACATCTGGCTCGGCGCCTACAAGCCCCGCATGCTGCGGCTGACGGGGGCCAAGGCCGACGGGTGGCTGCCGTCCCTCGGGTACATGAAGTCGCTCAGCGCCCTGACCGACGGCAACACGATCATCGACGAGGCGGCCGCCGCGGCCGGTCGCGAGCCGTCCGCCATCCGCCGCCTGCTCAACATCGGCGGCCAGTTCGGCGCCGCGGGCAGCGGGATGTTGTCCGGGCCGCCCGAGGAGTGGGTCGATCAGCTCGCCGTGATGACCCTCGAGCACGGGATGTCGACCTACATCCTCAGCAGCGACGACCCCCGCGACCTGGCCGTCTTCGGGCAGGAGGTCGCCCCGGCGCTGCGCGAGCTCGTGGCCGCCGAGCGCGCCACGGCCCGCGACGGCGGCCCCGACCGCCCTTCCGTCCGGCTCACCGCCCCCGGGCGTGGCGGGGCCATGCGCCGGCCCAGCCCCGCGCACCCCGACGACGAGCTCAGCGCAGCGGTCGACTACGGCGCCATCCCCTCCCGCCTGCAAGGCAAGGCGTTCACCCCGCGCGACGCCGGCTACGACGACGTGCGGTCCTCCTACATGCGGGTGGGCCACCCGGCGCTGGTGATCATGGCCGAGGACGCGGACGACGTCTCCGCCGCCGTCCTGTTCGCCCGCGAGCAGGACGTGCCGCTGTCGGTCCGTTCCGGCGGCCACGGGATCGGCGGCCTGTCCACGAACGACGGCGGCATCGTCATCGACGTGTCCCGCCTCGACGACTACGAGGTGCTGGACCCCGCGGCCCGACGGTTCCGCGTCGGGCCCGGCGCCACCTGGGGCCACGTCGCGGAGCGGCTCGCCGAACGCGGCTGGGCCATGACGTCGGGCAACTTCGGCGACACCGGCGTCGGCGGCCTCGCCACCGCTGGCGGCCTCGGCTACCTGGCCCGCAAGCACGGGATGACGGTGGACCACGTCACCGCCGCCGAGCTAGTGCTCGCGGACGGCAGCCAGGTCCGCGCGGACGCCACCACCGACCCCGACCTGCTGTGGGCGGTGCGCGGCGCCGGGTCGCACGTCGGCATCGTGACCGCGCTCGAGCTGGAGGCCCTCCCCCTGCCCCATGGCAACGTCGTCTTCGCCCAGCTCGTCTTCGACGCCACGGACACCGCGGCGGTGATCGAGCGCTGGGCCGACCTGCTCGCCGCCTCGCCGCGCGACCTCACCAGCTTCCTCAACGTCTCCGCCGGCCGCGGCGCCCAGCCGCCCGTCGCGCACGCCCTGCTGGTCTGGGCCGGGGACGACGTGGACGCGGCGGCGGCCGCGCTCGAGCCGCTGCTCGACATCGGGCCGGTGCTCCAGCAGCAGGCCCAGCTGGTCCCCTACGCGGCGCTCATCGCCCCGCACGACGGCCGGCACGTGGGCCAGCAGCGCATCAAGATGCGCAACGGCTACCTCCGCCGCATGACGGCTGAGGATGCGGCGGCCATCGCTGCCCTGCTGGACCACTCCGTGATCGGCCAGCTCGAGCTGCGGTCCGTCGGCGCGGCCGTCAACGACGTCGCCCGCGAGGCCACGGCATTCGCCCACCGCGACGCCGAGGTGCTGGTCGCCGCCTGGGGCATGCCCGACAGGGAGGACGACCTCCGGATCGCCTGGGCCACCGTCGAGCCGCGGCTCCACGGTGTCTACGCGGCGTACACCTCGGACGCCCGCCCGGAGGTGGCAGCGAGCGCCTACCCGGGCGCCGCGCTCGACCGGATCCTGGAGATCAAGCGCCGTGTCGACCCCCAGGGCGTGTTCCACGGCCTCGTCGCCCTGCCGGACGGTGACGCCGTCACAGCGTGACGCGCTCTCACATGCGCAGCAGCGAGGCGCCGTTCAGGTCCAGCACGGTCCCGCTGGCCATCGTGGCCTCGGGGGACGCGAGGTAGAGGATCGCGGCGGCGACCTCCTCCGGGGTGGCGACCTGGCCCAGCGGGCTTTCCGCCCGACGCCGGTCCCCCTCGGGCCCGGCCAGCCGGGTGGCTGCCATGTCGGTGGCGACCCAGCCGGGGGCGACCGTCGTCACAGCGATCTGCCGGGGCCCGAGCGCGCGGGCGAGCGACTGCGCGAACGCGATCAGCCCGGCCTTGCTCGCGCCGTACGCCGGCTGCCCCGGCTCACCGCGGAAGGCGCCGCGGGAGGACACGTTCACGATCCGGCCGCCGTCGGGCATGTGCCGCACCGCGCACCAGGTCACGTTCGCGGCGCCCACCAGGTTGACGCCCAAGGTCTGGGCCCAGGCCTGCTGCCATTCCTCGTACGTCGAGTCGGTGATGGGGTGCGGCAGGAAGGCGCCGGCGTTGTTGACCAGGACGTCGATCCCGCCGAGCTGCCCGGCGACGGCCCCGACCATCGCCTGCACGGCCGCCGGGTCCGCGAGGTCGGCCTGGGCGAGCACGTGCCCTGTGCCCTCCAGTGAGGCCAGCGTCTGCTCGGCGGCCTCACCTGATCGCCCGTAGTGCACGGCCACCCGGTCCCCCGCCGCCGCGAACCGTCGTGCTGTCGCGGCTCCGATGCCCCGCGAGGCCCCTGTCACCAGCACTCGTCGTCCTGTCATCGCCCCAGCATGGCGCCGGCCGCGCGCGATTGGCGGGGTGATCCGCGACAACGGAATTCATTAATGTGATATCACTTTGCTATACACGTCGCATCGGTGACGTCGGCAGAGAGGATCCCCCCGTGAACGAGATCGCGAGCCCACCGCAAGAGTCCGTCGGCGGCGACCCCGCAGGCCTGCCCGTCGGGCACGAGGGCACCCGGGTGGACGTCACGGAGCGGCTCGCCTGGTCATGGGGCGCCGGCGGCGCCGCGCTCGCCCTGCTCGGGATGCTGGCGCTCACCGGCGCAGGGATCGGGATGTTCGTGGCGATCGAGTCGGGAAGCGCCAGCGAGCCGTTCCTGGTCATCGGCGGCGTGGCGCTGATCTGCCTGGCGACCCTCCTGCTCACCGGCCTGTCCGTGATCAGCCCCGGCCAGACCCTCGTCGTGCAGCTTTTCGGCCGCTACCTCGGCACCATCCGCCGCACCGGCCTCGTCTTCACCGTGCCGCTGACCACCCGCAAGCGGGTCTCCGTGCGGGTGCGCAACTTCGAGACCAGCGAGCTCAAGGTCAACGACGCCGACGGCAACCCGATCAACATCGCCGCGATCGTCGTGTGGCAGGTGGCCGACACGGCCCGTGCCAGCTTCGCGGTCGAGGACTACGCGGACTTCGTCCGGGTGCAGTCCGAGTCGGCACTGCGCCACGTCGCGATGTCCCACCCGTACGACCAGGCCGACGAGGGCGAGGAGAGCCTGCGCGGGGCCACCGACCTCATCTCCGGCGAGATCGCCGCCGAGGTCGCGGCGCGCGTCGTGATCGCCGGCATCGAGGTCGTGGAGGCCCGCATCTCCAACCTCGCGTACGCCCCGGAGATCGCCCAGGCCATGCTCCAGCGCCAGCAGGCCGGCGCGATCATCGCCGCCCGCTCGCGGATCGTCGAGGGCGCCGTCTCCATGGTCGAGGACGCGCTCGGCCGGCTCGAGAAGGACGGCATCGTCACCCTGGACGACGAGCGCCGGGCCTCGATGGTGTCCAACCTGCTCGTGGTGCTGTGCAGCGACTCGCGCGCCACCCCGGTCGTCAACGCGGGCTCGCTCTATTCATGACCGCGGAGGATCCCCAGGGGGCTTCGGATCCCGCTGAGCCGTCGCCGCCCGCACCCGCGCGGGCGGCGACGCGCAAGTCCGTGCTGCTGCGGCTCGACCCCGCCGTGCACGACTCCCTCGCCCGCTGGGCAGCCGACGACCTGCGCAGCGTCAACGCCCAGATCGAGATGCTGCTGAGGCGCTCGCTCGCTGACGCCGGACGACTCCCCCGGAACGTCCGGCCGCAGCGCCGGCCAGGACGCCCAGCGTCCGGCTCGGAAGAATGATCGTGCCCTCGCCCACCGCGGCGGCCACCATAGAACCCATGCGCCTGCGCCCCACGACCTCAGCTGACCGCGACCTGCTCGAGCTGCTCCTGGTCGAGGCGTTCAACTGGACCGGCGAGGTGCGGGTCACGCTCGCGCAGGTCGGGCCGGGCACTGAGCACGGACACCATCTGGCGGACTGGCAGCGACCGACCGATCTCGGCGTCGTGGCGGAGACCGACGCCGGCGAACCGACCGGCGCCGCGTGGGCCCGGGTCGTGCCAGCATCCGAGGCGGGGTACGGGTTCGTCGGGGAGGACGTGCCCGAGCTTGGCATGGCGGTGCTGGCGCCCTATCGCGGGCGCGGGGTCGGATCGCTGCTGCTCGACGCGTTCCTCGCCCGGCTGAAGGACAGCGGCCACGACATGGTCAGCCTCAGCGTCGAGGACGGCAACAACACCGCTCGACGCCTCTACGAGGCGCGTGGCTTCCGGGCGGTCGGGCGCAACGGCTCGTCCGACACGCTCCTCCTGCCCCTCTGACACCCCGGCCCGGCGAGCCTGCTCAGACCTGGTCGACCGGGTGGAGGCGTCCGTCAGCCGACGAGCGCGACCAGGCCCTCGAGCCCGAGGTTCACGGCCGCGGCGCCGAGCAGCCCCACAGCGGTCCACACCAGGGCGCTGACCACGACGTAGCCGATGAGGCGGCCTCGCGACCCGGCCTCCCAGCGGGGCGGCGCGGACTCCCTGGTCGCGCGCAGCAGGTCGCTCAGGCCGGTGCGGCGACTCGGCGCGGAGATCGTGGCGGTGCTCATGGTGCGCTCCCGAGGGTGTGGGGCAGACGTGGTCGCCGTGGGTGTCCGGCTGTTCCATCGTCGGCCGTGGCGCCCCGGGGGACAAGGGACAAATGACCCGGGGGCCTCAGCGCTGGGCGAGCGGCGCGTCCGCGGAGTCAGCGGCGTCACGCAGGCCCATCTGGGTCGGGATGACCGCCTCCACCACGGCCGAGCCCTCGATCGGCCCCTCGAGGACGAGCACGTCGGACACCACGTCCTCCGGCGGCTCGTGCGCGTCGCCCAGGTGGCTGCGGGCGCGCAGGTAGGCGGGGATCAGGATCGCGACGGCGCCGATCCACGCGAGCGGGTTGCCCCAGACCACGCCCGTGAACCCGAACGCGGCGCCCAGGACGATCGCGGCGCCCACCCGCATGACCAGCTCGATCACGCCGGTGATCGTGGGGATCACCGTGTGCCCGAGGCCTTGCAGGGCGCCGCGCAGCACGAACAGGACGCCCAGCACCACGTACAGGGAGCCGTTGACGACCAGGTAGGTGGTCGCCGCGGAGACGACGCGCTCCTCCCCCTCGCCGACGAACAGCCGGATGATCGGGCTTCCGGCCGCGATCAGGACGGCGGCGAGGACCACTGCGCCGATCAGGGAGATCCACACGCCCTGGACCACTCCCTGACGGATGCGGTCGGGCCGCTGCGCGCCGTGGTTCTGCGCCACGAACATCGACACCGCCAGGCCCAGGGACGCCAGCAGCGCCACCGCGAGCCCGTCGACGCGGGTCGCCGCGGTGTAGGCCGCCACCGCGCTCGAGCCGAGGTCGTTGAGCCGCACCTGCACGGCGATGGCGCCGATCGCGATGATCGAGGCCTGGAAGCCCATGGGCAGCCCGATCCGCAGGTGCAGGGCCAGGTCGGCGCGACTGACCCGCCAGTCCTCGCGCCGCACGTGCAGCACCGGGACGCTGCGCCGCACGTACACCAGGCACAGCACCACCGAGACGCCCTGCGAGACGACGGTCGCCCAGGCCGCTCCCCCGACGCCGAGGCCGAGGCTCCCGACGAACAGGAGCACGAGGCCGATGTTGAGCAGGCAGCTGATCGCGAGGAACATCAGCGGCGTCCGGGAGTCGCCGATGGCGCGGATGATCGCGGCGAGGAAGTTGAAGAACATCATGGTGCTGGCGCCCAGGAAGCTGATCACGGCGAATGTCGTGGCCTGCGGCACCAGCTCCTCGGGGGTGCGCAGCAGTCGCAGGGCCGGTCCCGCGAGCAACGGCGCGAGCACGGTGAGCACCACGCTCGTCCCCGCGGTCAGCACGGCGCCGGCGGCCACCGAGCGGCGCACCGCCGCGGCGTCGCCCGCGCCGAAGGCCTGCGCCGTGGGGATCGCGAACCCGTTGGTCAGGCCCCAGGCGAAGCCGAGCAGGAGGAATATGAAGCTGCCGGTGGCGCCAACGGCCGCGAGCGCGTCGACGCCCAGCACCCGCCCGACCACGATCGCGTCGACGACCTGGTACAGCTGCTGGACGACGTTGCCCACGAGCAGCGGGATGGAGAAGGCCAGGATGACGCGCCACGGGCGCCCAGTGGTCAGGGTTTTGGACATGAGCGGGGGGACCTTACGAACGCGGCACAGAACGGGGAGCGGCGCCATTGCCGGTGGGGCGCGGTCGAATCGTATCGTTACGATTGGCCGCCGGTCGACATCACATCCGCCCTCTGCCACACCGCTTCGACGGGCGCCGATCCGTGCGATGCGGGGGCCGGTCGGGCAGCCTCCCGCTCGACGGCGGACGTGCAGGTCAGACGCGGCGCGCGGTCGCGAGCAGCACCGGCTGGCCCTGGCCGGGCCAGGTCGCCACCACGCCGGGCAGCGTCTCGTCGGCCTCCGCATCCACGTCGAGCACCCGGCGCAGCTCCACGTCGACGTCGCCGATCCTCATGGTCGTCATCCCGCCCGCCGTCGCGCACGCCACCGGGGCGCCCTGGGGCGGCGCCGGCAGCGCAGCCGCCGTCACCGCCGAGGTGACGCGAGCCGTGGCGCCGGGCGCACGCACGGTCCGCGTGCCGTCCTGCCCGATCAACACCTCCTCGGCCTGCGCCGCCTCACCCCGGAGCATCGCCACCAGCACGCCGGCGAACACGGGATCACCGCAGGCGTCGTACACCCACCGCCGCCCTAGGACTGAGTGCTCCATCGTGCCCACAAGCCAGGCGTCGCCCCCGGGCAAGGGCGCCCCGCGGTACGTCAGCGGCGTCTGGAGCACCGAGTCGCCAGCCTTGACGAGCAGGACCTCGACGCCCACCTCGCCCGCCGGGTCGTCGAGGCGGAAGGCGCCCAGCCGCTCCAACTCCGCGCCCAGGCCGTCGCCGGACCACTGCTGCTCCGGGAGCCACTCCGCCAGGAGCTCGAGCTTGGTCGGGTGTAGTCGCGCTCTGTGCAGGAGGGCCATGGGCCGACCCTAGGGTCCCCGACCACCGGGCGACCAGGGCCGCGCGAGGTGTCGATCTGCCGGTTCCCCGTTCGACCTCAAGGTGAGAGGGTCCAAGAAAGGGCCCTGCACCCTGAGGAGAAGACCATGAAGTACATGCTGATCATGCGCGCGACCGACGAGGCGCTCGCGTCGTTCGAGAACGTCGACTTCACCGAGATGCTGGACGTCATGGGCCGCTTCAACGACGAGATGATCTCCGCGGGGGTCCTCGTCGCCGCCGAGGGCCTCGAGGACGCCGCGGAGAGCGTGGTCGTCGACTACTCCTCGACGCCGCCCCTCGTCACCGATGGCCCGTACGGGGAGGTCAAGGAGCTGTTCAACGGCTTCTGGATCCTCGACGTCGCATCGAAGGAAGAGGCCGTCGAGTGGGCCTCGCGGGCTCCCGGCGGCGGGCCGGGCGTCAAGACCGAGATCCGCCGGGTGGCCAGCATCGACGAGTTCCCGCAGGACAACGTCTGGATCCAGAAGGAGCGGGCGTGGCGCGAGGCGACCGGGCAGCTCTGAGCCGGTCGGGCGGCGGCCGGGAGGCCGTCGAGGCGGTGTGGCGGATCGAGTCCGCGCGCATCGTCGCCACCCTGGCCCGGTACACCGGCGACTTCTCCCTCGCGGAGGACGTCGCCCAGGAGTCGCTGGCCGAGGCCCTCGTGACGTGGCCGCGGGACGGTGTGCCGCGGAACCCGGCGGGGTGGCTGCTCACGGTCGGGCGGCGTCGCGCCATCGACGCGTTCCGTCGCCGCTCGGCCCTGGACGACAGGTACGCCGCCCTCGCCCGCGGACTGGGCGAGGGCGGCGCGCCGGCCGGTGGCGACGCCGCCCGCGACTTTGACCTGCTGTGGGACCCGGACCAGATCGACGACGACGTGCTGTCGCTGGTCTTCATCGCCTGCCACCCCGTCCTCTCGCGCGAGGCGCAGATCGCTCTGACGCTCCGCGTCGTCGGCGGCCTCACGAGCACCGAGATCGCCCACGCCTTCCGGGTGCCGGCCGCCACCATGCAGGCCCGGATCACCCGGGCGAAGAAGACGCTCGCGGCCGCGCGGGTGCCGTTCGCCCCGCCCTCGCCCGACGAGCGCCGTGAGCGCCTGGGCTCGGTGCTCGGCGTGCTGTACCTGATCTTCACCGAGGGCTCGAGCGCGACGTCCGGCGGGGACTGGCTCCGCCCGGACCTGGCGCACGAGGCGATCCGGATGAGCCGCATCGTGGCGCGCCTGGTTCCCGGCGAGTCCGAGGCCCACGGGCTGCTCGCCCTCGTCGAGCTCACCGCCGCCCGGTTCCCCGCCCGCGTCCAGGACGACGGGGCCCCGGTGCTCCTTGCTGACCAGGACCGCAGGCGATGGGACCGTGCGGCCATTCGGCGAGGCCGCGCCGCGCTGGCCGAGGCCGGACGCGTGGGACGGGGCCTGGGCGCGTACGGCCTGCAGGCGGCGATCGCGGAGTGCCACGCGGTGGCCCCGTCGGTGGGCGAGACCGACTGGGAGCGGATCGTGGTGCTCTACGAGGCGCTCGGCCGCCTGGCCCCCTCGCCCGTGGTGGAGCTCAACCGGGCCGTCGCGCTGTCGATGGCACGCGGCCCGGCGGCGGCGCTGCCCGTGGTGGACGACGTGCTGGCCACCGGTCGGCTCGACGGCTCGCACCTGCTGCCGAGCGTGCGCGGCGAGCTGCTCCGCCGCCTGGGCCGCGTCGAGGAGGCACGACGCGAGCTCGAGCTCGCGGTGCGGCTGTGCCAGAACGAGCGCGAGCGCGACGTGCTCCGGCACAAGCTCGCCACGCTGGGCACCGAGGCGGCGCCGCCGTGCTGGTGATGGTCGTCACCATCCGGCTGGCAGCCCTCACTGCTGCACCGCCTCCCCCGCCGTGGGCGGCGGGCGGCCGGGCGCCCGCCGCCCGTTCACGCGAGGATGGCATTGCACCCGGCGGAGGATGGACCACCCCCATAGAGGGGCGGAGGGTGGCCACCATGTCGACGACATGACAGGAGCACGACATGCGCGGAACGGTGATGCACGCTCCCGGCGACGTCCGAGTGGAGGACGTCGCACCGCCCACCCTCCAGGCGCCCACTGACGCCATCATCCGCATCACCGCCGCGTGCGTGTGCGGCTCGGACCTGTGGCCCTACCGCGGCATCGAGGCGGTGGACCAGCCCCGCCCGATGGGCCACGAGTACGTGGGCGTCGTGGAGGAGGTGGGCGAGGCGGTCACCACGGTCACCCCCGGGCAGTTCGTGATCGGGTCCTTCTTCGCCTCGGACAACACCTGCGAGATCTGCCTGTCCGGCTACCAGTCGGGCTGCGTGCAGCGCCAGCCCGTCGGCGGCGCCCAGGCCGAGCGCATGCGGGTCCCCCTGGCCGACGGCACCCTGGTCGCCACGCCCGACCTCCCGCCCGACGACCTGGTGCCCAGCCTCCTGACGGCGTCCGACGTGCTGGGCACCGGCTGGTTCGGCGCCGTGGCCGCCGCCGCCGGACCCGGCAAGACCGTCGCCGTGGTCGGCGACGGCGCCGTGGGGCTGCTCGCCGTGCTGGCCGCCCGGCAGCTGGGCGCCGAGCGGGTCATCGCGATGAGCCGCCACGAGCCCCGCCAGCGCCTCGCCCAGGAGTTCGGCGCCACCGACATCGTCACGGAGCGCGGCGACGAGGGCGTGGCCGCGATCAAGGACCTGACCCACGGCCTCGGGGCGCACAGCGTCGTCGAGGCCGTCGGCACCCAGCAGTCGATGCTGCAGGCCATCCGCTCCACCCGGCCCGGCGGGCACGTCGGCTACGTCGGCGTCTCCCATGACGTGGTCCTCAAGGGCGCGCCGCTGTTCTTCGCGCTCGTCCACCTGCACGGCGGCCCGGCGCCGGTGCGGCGGTTCCTGCCCGATCTGATCGACCTGATCTGGGACCGCCGGATCGACCCGGGCAAGGTCTTCGACCTCGAGCTGCCGCTCGACGAGGCGGCGGAGGGCTACCGGGCGATGGACGAGCGCCGGGCGATCAAAGCGCTCCTGCGCCCCTGACCAGAGGCGTTGCCAGGACGCGCGGGGACGGCTCAGCCGGCGAGCGAGGCCGGGTCGAGCTGCCGCTGCAACGCGTTGAGGTCGTCCACCAAGGCCTGGACGCGCACGCGCTCAGCCGCGGCAGCGTCCTCCGCGGCCCGGATCGCGGCGTCGCGCGCGGGCAGCTCCGCGTCGTCGCGGGCCAACAGGGCCGCGGCCTTCGCGAGCGTCGTGTCGGCTGCCGCCATCGGCAGGTCGGTGCCGTCCCACCACACCCAGGACAGCCGCAGCCGCTCACGCTGCTCGGCGGGCATCCCCGCCACCTCGGCGCGCTTGGCCTCGTACTGCTGGCGGTAGGCCTCGACGCCCTCGGCGTCGGCGGTGTGCTGGGCCCGGTCCTGGGCGGCGGCGGCCTCCTGCTCGGCGAGCGCCTGCGAGGCGGCTTGGATGTCCGCCGCCATGCCGTCGAGCATGGACTGCCACCCCGAGTGCACGGCGACCAGCGCCGCCCGGTCCGTGATGAAGCGCCCGTACACGGCCTCGAGCGTCGGGTCGAGGCCGCCGTCCCGCCACACCTGTGTGCCGATGTAGGCGAACAGCTCGGTCGCACGGTTCTCCGGACGCTCCCCGACCGACGCCGCGACCTGCTCGTGGATCGTCGCGTCCGCGGGCATCCGGGCCATCTCCGCCTCGAGGAGCCCGGTGAGGTCCGCGCGCTCCGCCTCGGCCAGCCGGGCCCACGCGGCGTGCAGGGTCTCGTGGGCTGCGGTCTCCACCGCGAACCCGCGCAGCCGCGGGTCGGCGGGGACGTACATGACGATGGTGTTGGCGGCTCCCGAGTAGCAGCCCACGGCGCCGTCGGCGCGGACTCGCGGCACGCCTTGGTCGACGCAGCGGCCCGCGAACCCGGCCGCGCCCAGGAACTCGGGGCGCGTGTCGTAGAAGAGCCGGCGGCCCTCGTCGGAGAGGTACGCCTCGTCCGCGAACGCGATGGCGTCGGGTGACGGCTCCACCGGGGCCTGCTGCTCGACACCGGGAGTCTGGCCGAGCAGCGACCCGAGGCCCTCGGGCAGGCCGAGCGAGCCGTTCGCCCACCAGGCGCCGCCCAGCACCGCCATGCCGATGAGGATCACGGGCCCGAGCGCGCGCCACCGCCGACGCGGCCTCTGCGGCGGCGGGCTCGGCGCGGCGCGCCAGCCGAGCGGGTCGACGTGGACCCCGGCGGCGTCGTCGACGACCCACTGGGGAACCCGCCCCGAGGGCGAGCGCGGCAGGTCGTCCGGGGCAGGGGGCACACCACATCATCGGGCGCCGGCAGGCCGGACTTCAGCGATCGGCGCGCGACGGGTGACGAACCGGGCACATCGCCCTAGGGTCGAGCGATGACGACGATGTCGACCCCTGACCGCCGCTGGGGGATCCTCGGGGTCCCGTCGAGCCGTGCCGCGCACTGGCCTGGGCTAGAGCGTGGGCCGGCCGCGCTGCGCGCCGCCGGGCTCGTCGCGGCCCTCGAGGAGCTGGGCCTGGACGTCACCGACCACGGTGACCTCCCCGAGGCGCGGTGGCGGTCCGCGCCGTCCACCGGCGGCCCGCACGACGTCGAGGGCGTGCTCGACGTGCTGCGCGACGCTGAGGCGGCCATCACCGATGTGCTCGCCGAGGGCCTGACCCCACTGGTCCTCGGGGGCGAGTGCACCCTCGCGTTGTCCCTGGTCGCGGCGGCCGCGCGGGTCCACGGGGACATCGGCCTCGTGTACATCGACGGCGGGCAGGATCTGCAGCTGCCCGCCGACCACCCCGAGGAGCCAATCCTCGACTCGATGGGCGTCGCCCACATGCTCGACCTCCCGGGCGCGCTCGCCGACCTCGCCGGACGCGGCCCGCGGCGCCCGCTGCTCACCCCCGAGGCCGTGTGCTTCCTCGGGTACGGCGACAACGAGGAGGACGTGCACGGGCTCGTGCCCAGCCTGCGCCTCACCGCCGATGACGCCACCGCCGATCCGGCCGGGTCTGCGGCGCAGGCAGTCGCGGCCGTCACCGCCGGACAAGACGCCCCGCCCAGGTTCGTCGTCCACGTCGACGTCGACGTCCTCGACGCGCTGCTGCTGCCCGGCCCAGACATCCCGCAGTACGGACGCGGCCTGACGCTCGACACCCTCGTCGCGCTGCTGACCGCACTGGTCGCCGCGCCCGGCTTCAGCGGCCTCACCCTGGTCGAGTACAACCCGGACCACGACCCCGACGGGGCCTCGGCGGCACGGATCGTCGACGGGCTGGCGCAGGCGATCCGCTAGCCGCCCCCTGCCGCCGCGCCCGCTCCCGGGCCGTCGGGGCCTCTCAGCCCTGGGTGAGGCGGCGCACCGCGAGCTCCACGTCGGCCTCGTCGCACGGCTGCGTGTCGAGCGCCCGGTGGATCGTCAGGCCCTCGATCAGCGCGTCCACCACACGCGCGGTCGCCGGGTCGAAGCACCGTTCGAGGGCTGCACGGCTGCGCCGCATCCACGCGTTGGTCAGGTCCCGGTAGGCCGGGTCGCGCGCCGCGAGGGTGTACAGCTCGTGGGTGAGCACCAGCTCGCGCCGGTCGGGGAACACGTCACGCCGGATGATGTCGACGACGGCCTGGACGACGCCCTCGCGGTCTCCGGGCACGACCTGGTCGAGCCGCGCCGCGAACCGCTCCGAGGTGGACGTGGTGAACCGGGTGAACGCCTCGCGCAGCAGCTCGTCGCGCCCGCTGAAGTGGTACGTCATGGACCCCAGCGGCACGTCGGCGTGAGCGGCGACACGGCGGTGGGAGGTGCCGTCGACGCCATCCTCGGCGATCACGTCGAGGCACGCGCCGATGATCCGGTCCCGTCGCCCGGGGTCGTTGCGCCGGGGGCGGGCGGCGGGCGACGGATCCGTCGGGGGCATGCTCAGATGTTCTCGCGGATGACGCGCGCGGGGTTGCCGACGGCGACGACATTCGCGGGGATGTCCTTGGTGACGACCGAGCCGGCGCCGACCACAGAGTTCTCGCCGATGGTCACGCCGGGGCACACGATGACGCCGCCTCCGAGCCACACGTTGTCCCCGATGGTGATGGGCTTGGCCGCCTCGAGCTTGTCGCGTCGGGGCTGCGGGTCGACCGGATGCGTGGGCGTGAGCAGCTGGACGTGCGGGCCGATCTGGCAGTCGGCGCCGATGCTGATGGGCGCCACGTCGAGCGCGGTCAGGCCCATGTTGACGAAGGTGCGGGGGCCGATGGTGATCTGGCTGCCGTAGTCGACGTAGACCGGCGCCCGCACGAAGGCCGTCTCGTCGAGGCTGCCGAACAGCTCGCGGGCGACGGTCTGGCTGCTCTCGGGGTCCGCGTCGTAGGCGGCCTGGAACTGCGCGACGCTCCGCACCGCCGACTTCTGCGCCTCGATGATCGCCGGGTCGTCGGAGATGTAGAGGTCTCCCGCGAGCATGCGCTCGTGATTGGTGCGGGTGTCGCCGGCGAAGTAGTCGGTGGTCATGTGTACGAGCGTACACATGACCGGGGTCACCTCCTGATCTGCCGGCGCCGCCGCATCACGAGCGTGACCACCAGCGCGAGCGCCGCCAGGATGATGAGCCCGATGAGCACCACCTCTGTGGTCGAGACGTCCTGGCCGGTCTGCTCCTCGTCGGTGTCCTGGTGGGGGCCGTCGACTCCACCGCTGTACCCCGCCGAGGGGGTGGCCTCGGTCGACGAGGTCGTGGCCTCACTGGACGTGGTCGCACCCCCGGTCGAGGGCGTCTCGCTGGAGGAGGGGGACGACGTCACCTCCTCGGTCGAGGCCGACGCGGCAGGGCTGAGCGCGAGCGCCACCCCCAGCATCGAGGCGACGGCCAGGCTGGAGGCGGCCAGGGCCCGTCGCCGCCAGCGGTGCGAGTCGAGAGCTAGCGAGCCTGCGACAGGTGCGGACATCGGAGTCATGGGCGCCATCGTGCGCGACCAGGCGAGGGCTCGCACCTCGAGCGCGACACACACCGCAGGGTCGACACCTCCCGCCACGCGGTCCCGACGACTGACACTCGGGCGATGGCCAGGTCGATGCTGCTGTTCGCCGCCGCCGCCCTCTTCGAGATCGGCGGGGCGTGGCTCGTCTGGCAGGGCATCCGCGAGCACAAGGGCTGGGTGTGGATTGACGCCGGGTGATCGCGCTCGGCGTCTTCGGGGTCTTCGCCACCCTGCAGCCCGACGCCAGCTTCGGGCGGATCCTCGCGCCCCGGCCGCAGTAGGCCGACAGTCAGCCGCTCGACGGTCGCCGCCCAGCCGGACGCTGCGTGCCTTCGCTGTCCGTACCCTAGCGGTTACGTAACTGCAGAGGTACGCTCATGTCATGGATGCAGTCCTGCAAGCGCTGGCAGATCCGAGCCGTCGCACCGTGCTCGAGATCCTGCGCGACCACGAGGCCACCGCCGGCGAGCTCGCCGAGGCCCTGCCGATCGCCCGGCCCGGAGTGTCCCGGCACCTGCGGGTGCTGCGGGAGGCCGGCCTGGTCGAGGCACGCCAGGTCGCGCAACGGCGGATCTACCAGCTTCAGCCCGAAGCGCTGATGGAACTCGATGACTGGCTCGAGGGCTACCGCGCGTTGTGGGGCAACCGCCTCGACGCGCTGCACACCGAGATCACCCGAGGGAAGAAGGCCAGGCCATGATCCGCACCGCGACGATGCGCGCACTCGACCCCACCGCAGGAGCGGTCCGGGTCGAGGACGTGTACGACACCGACATCGACGACCTGTGGGACGCCTGCACGACGCCCGAGCGCCTCGCTCGATGGATCGCCCAAGTCACCGGCGACCCGCGGCTCGACGGCTCGATCGAGATGACATTCACCAGCGCCTGGACCTGCACAGCCCGTATCGAGGAGTGCGACGCGCCCCGTCACCTTCTCGTCTCCACCTCCGCCCCCGAGGGCGGAGAGGCGGCCCAGATCGAGGCGTGGCTGACGCCCGAGGGCGACCGGACCCGCCTGGTCATCGAGGAGCGCGGCCTGCCCCTCGCAGGCCTGCACTTCCACGGGGCAGGCTGGCAGACCCACCTCGAGGACCTCCGTCGCTCGCTCCAGCTCGACGGCACCGCACACCCCGAGGGGTGGTCAGCCACAGCGCCGTCACCCGACTGGAGCCGTCGGTCGAGCGAGCTGAACCCGGCCTACGAGGCGGTCGACGTGTCCCTCCCTCCGGCGGCATCCGCCTGAGCTATCGCGCCAACGCCCGGGGCGCCGCGCGCGGCAGGCAAACTCCTGTCGCGCGCGGCGTCCCGTGGCTAGGGTGGCTTGCCCCGAGCCCCACCACGCGAATCGCCCGGAGGCACCGTGATCGAGATGACCGTCCGCCGCGTCCGTCCCGGCCACGAACAGCAGCTCCGCGACTGGCTCGCCGAGGCTCAAGGGCCACGCCGCGCCGAGGCCCAGGCCACGCTCGTCGAGGAGGGCATCGACCACGAGAAGGCCGCCCTCGTCGACACCGGCGACGGCCTGCTGCTGTTCTACGCGATGCAATCCGACGACTTCGAGCGCGCCAGGAAGGTCGCCTCAACGTCGACGCTCCCGATCGACGTGGAGCACCGCGCGCACATGCGGGACTGCCTGCTGCCCTTCGACGAGGCCGACCTCGACGTCGTGCTCGACCTGGCCCCGAGCTGACCGGGCGCAGGGTGCGGGAGGGAACGCCATGATCTCCGACCTCGGCTGGGACGAGGCCCGGGACGAGGAGTGGCGCGCCGACCCCGTTTCCCTGACCGGCGCCGCGCCCGGCCGGGTCGTGCGCGTCGAGCGCACCACCATCCGCGTCGCGCTCGACGACCGGGTCGTCACCGTGCACGCGAACGGGCTCGCCGTCGGCGACTGGGTCGCGACCGACGGCGCCACGTGGGCGAGCCCGCTCCCCCGCCGCACCCAGCTCGCACGGCAGGCGTCGGGCCGGACGTCGGACGAGCAGGTGCTCGCCGCGAACGTCGACGCCGTGCTCATCGTCGAGCCGCTCCACCCGGCGCCGAACGCCCGCCGGATCGAGCGGATGCTCACCCTGGCCTGGGCCAGCGGTGCCACGCCGATCGTGGTCCTGACCAAGAGCGACCTCGCGGAGCGCGACTCGGCGCCCGAGATCGAGTCCACCGCCTCCGGCGCGGACGTCGTCGTGGTGAGCTCGGCGACGGGAGCGAACCTCGACCGGCTGCGCGGCCTGATCCACCCCGGGCAGACGTTCGTGCTGATGGGGCCGTCCGGCGCCGGCAAATCCAGCCTCGTCAACGCCCTGGCCGGTCGGGAGGTGCTGGAGACGGGCGAGGTGCGGGGTGACGGCAAGGGCCGGCACACCACCACGCACCGCGAGCTCATCGTCATCGACGGCCTCGGCTGCCTCATCGACACCCCCGGCATCCGCGAGGTCGGCATGACCGCCCATCAGAGCGGGCTCGGCGCCACGTTCGCCGACGTGCTCGACGTCGCCGCCGAGTGCCGGTTCCACGACTGCACGCACACCGTCGAACCCGGCTGCGCGGTCCGCGGCGCCGTCGAGAACGGGCTGCTCGACGGCGCACGCGTGGCCAGCTTCCAGCGCATCGAGCGAGAGATCGCCCAGCAGGCCCTCCGCAAGAGCACCCACGACCGGCGCGACGAGCGGATCGAGACGAAATCCCGACGGGCGGGCATGCGCGCGGTGATGGACGCCAAGAAGCGGCCGCGCGGGCAGTGACCCGAGCCCGCACGCAACCCGGCGGCACAGGTCAGAGGCGGCACAGGTCAGAGGTAGCGGACGCCCGTCAGCTCCTCGGCCGCCGCCCAGAGTCGGGCGCCGACGACCGGATCGCCGGCCTCCCGGCTGAGGCGCCCCTCGGCGACCCGGCCCCGGGTCTCCCAGGGACCGGACGGGCCGAAGAGCTGGCCGCCCCGCACATCCGGTCCGGTCGCGGCGAATAGCTGCGGCAAGGCGCCCTGCGCCACCGACTGGGTGAACAGCAGGCCGGTCCGCGCGATCACCCGACCCATCCGGCCACGGTGCTCCCAGGCCCGCGGAGTGAGGTTGGTGCGGGTCAGACCGGGATGGGCCAGCACGCTGGTGATCGGCGACTGGACGGCGCGCAGCCGACGCTCCAGCTCGATGCCGAAGACCGTGGTGGCCAGCTTGGATCGGCCATAGGCGGATGAGGCCCGGTAGCCGCGCTCGAACATCAGGTCGTCGAAGTCCAGGTGCGCGCCCTTGTGGGTGATCGAGCTGAGGCTGACCACTCTCGGTCCCTTCCCGTCGGTCAGGGCGTCGAGCAGCAGGCCGGTCAACGCGAAGTGGCCCAGCATGTTGGTGCCGAGCTGGAGCTCGAAGCCGTCGGCTGAGGTACGGCGAGGGCCTAGCAGCACCACGCCGGCGTTATTGACGAGCAGGTCGATGCGCGCGTGCTCAGCGACCAGCTTCCCGGCGAACTCGCACACCGAGTCGAGGGAGGCCAGGTCAAGCTCGCGCACCTCGACGTCACCGTTGATCCGCCGCGCGGCCTCGGCGCCCGCGGCGGTGTTGCGGACGGCAAGGACGACGTGCGCGCCGTGGCGGGCGAGCTCGGTGGCGGTGACCAGGCCGAGGCCCGAGTTCGCCCCCGTCACGACGGCGGTCCGGCCCTTCTGGTCGGGGATGTTGTCGGCTGTCCAGGTGGTCATGTCCTGCTCCTTGGAGTGTCGGGGCGATGAGCCGCCGACGCTAGGAGCAGCGCGCGGGAGTTCCGTCGTTCGTGGTTGCCTGGGTCTACGAGACCTCCCCTGAACGCCCAGCGAGGCGGGAGAGTGGCCGCATGACCGATCCGTACGCTCGCGAGCTCGGAGACTTCCTGCGTGCCCGGCGCAGCCGGTTGCACCCACGCGACCTCGGCCTGGAGCCAGGCGGGCGGCGCAAGGTCAGCGGCCTGCGACGCGAGGAGCTGGCCCTCCTGGCCGGGCTGAGCACCGACTACTACCAGCGGATGGAACAGGGCCGGAAGGTGCGCCCGTCCGACGGAGTGCTGGACTCGCTCGCCGACGCCCTGTGCCTCGACGAGGAGGAGCGCCGGCACCTGTTCGCCCTGGCCCGCGCCTCCCGCCGCTCGACGGACGCCCTGGCGGAGCGCGACCCGGAGGAGGTGCCGGACAGCACCCGGGCACTGCTGCGCGTGATGGGCACCCCGGCTGTCGTGCTCGGCCGCTACCTGGACCTGCTCGACTGGAACCTGATGGCGGAGGCGCTGCTCGGCGACCCGGGCGACCAGCCGGCCGACCGGCTCAACATGCTCCTGCTGATGTTCGACGACACGTTGACCGGCGATCGCACCTGCCAGGACTGGGAGCGGCAGGCGCTCGACTACATCGGCATGATGCGCACCGCCGTCGCCGCCGATCCCACCCATCCCCGCGCCACGGCGATCGTCGGGGAGCTGAGCATCCGCAGCGCCGAGTTCCGGCGGCTGTGGGCCCGGCATGACGTGCGCGAGTCGGTCAGCGGCGCCAAGACCTTCCGCGTCCCCGAGGTCGGCGACATCGACCTGCACTGGGACACCTACCCGCTGCCGGGCAACCCCGGGCCCGTCATGCTGGTCTACACCGCCGAGCCCGGCAGCGCCGACGCTGACCGGCTCGAGCTTCTGGCCTCGCTGCACGCGACCCGCACAGCATTCCCCCGGGCCCAGACGCGCGGCATGTAGGGACGGCAGCAACAGCTGGCGCCGGACGGACGGCATTGGCCACATCGACGACATCGGGAGCACACCGTGGGCCTCATCGACATCGAGCTGTTCACCACCCTCGACCTCGTGGGGCAGTCGCCCGGCTCACCGGACGAGGACCCGCTGGGCTTCACGTTCGGCGGCTGGCAGGCGCCCCTGATCGACGACGTCACGGGGGCGCAGATCAGCGCGGCCTACGAGGGCACGGACGCGCTGCTGCTGGGCAGGCGCACGTACGAGATCTTCGCCGCCTACTGGCCGCGCCAGGAGAGCGGCCAGATCGCCACGCTCTTCAACAGCATCCCCAAGTACGTCGCCTCCCGTGGCAGGCCCGACCTCTCCTGGGAGGGGTCCACCCTGCTGGGGCCCGACCTCCCGAGCGCGGTGCGGGAGGTCCGGGATCGCCACGAGCAGGTCAAGGTGGTGGGGAGCCTGAACCTGGTGCAGACGCTGCTGCGCGAGAGGCTGTTCGACCGGCTCGACCTGTGGGTCCACCCGATCGTGCTCGGCGTCGGGAAGAAGCTGTTCGAGGGCGGCGTCGTGCCGACCAACCTCACGCTCCTGGATCCGCCAGCCGCCAGTCCGAAGGGCACCGTCCACCTGCGCTACGGCCTGGCGGACGGCGCCCCCGCGACGGGTGACATGGGGGCGCCTGACCGCGGCACGGAGCCCTGAGGCCGACGCGCCACACCAGCCGCCTGCGCCGCGCCTACGCCGCGCCTACGCCGTGCGCCGCCGACGCAGCACCACCAGCGCTCCACCCAGGAGCACGATGGCGAGAGCAGATCCCGCCATCCACAGGACGTCGGCGCCCGTGGCGGCGAGAGCACTCCCGCGCGCCCCAGCCCCAGGTGAGCGAGTCTCGGAGCGGGCGGGCGTCGACGCGGCGGCGGACCCCGCGGCGGCGCCCGGCGCGGCCGCCGGAGGGTCGACCGGAGCCGCACCGGGACCGGCCGCGGCCACGACCGTCAGGTCGGCCCACCCGAGCAGGTTGCCCCCGGGGGTCGTCACGGCGAGGCGGTGCGGGCCGGGCGCGACTCCCGTCGGAATCGTCACCTGGAGCGTGCCGTCGGCGGCGACCTGGGCGTATCCCAGGCCTTGCGGGGAGGAGAAGAGCCACACGTAGCTCAGGCCCGGGTCCTGGAGCCCCGAGATGGCGACCGTGCCCCCGGTGACGACCGGCGCGGCGACGCTGAGTCCACCGCGGTTGTCGTTCGTGAGCACCTCGCTCGGAATCGGCGGGGTCCCGACGTAGGCGTCGGAGAGGATCAGCTCGACGTCGGTGATCGCATAGCCAGGCCGGACGTCGAGGGTGCGGGCCGTCTCGAAGCTCGTTCCCCCGACCCACCAGTAGCCGTCGCCGGGCATCGCGGCACGCATCCGGTACACCCCGGCGGGGAGCGCGCTCGGCGACTCGAAGTCGGCTCCGGTCGCCCGGTCCTGCGCGGGCGCCCGCGCCACGACCGATCCGGCCGCGTCGAGGAACTCGACCGAGATGCCAGGACCGTCCCACCCGGGGTCGCCCACGACAGTTCCCGAGATCGTCCCGCCGATGCGGCGCACCAGATCGCCGACGGCGACGTCGTCCTGCGCGGCGACCTTGACCCACACCGCACGGTCGTGGGCGAGCGCGCCACCGAGGAACTCGGGAACCACCGACCCGGAGCCCGGAGCAGGTGGCGATGGCCGCGCGATCTGCACGGTGTAGTCGCCGGCGTCCAGACCACCGAACGCATAGGCGCCATCGGCCCCGGTCACGACCTTCTCGACGACGATGGGACGGACCCGCCCTGACCACAGCGCGACGGCCACTCCCGAAGCGGGCTGCCCCGCCTCGTCCACCACGCGCCCCGTCAGGCGCGACTCGGCGGCGAGCTCGACGTCGACCCCGGACTGGGTGCGCGCTGTCGCGCCAGCGAAGTAGACGGTGCCGTAGGAGTTCCCGCTGTGGTTCCACCACGCGGGGGCGAGGCCGGACCCTGCGGGGGGCGTGACCCTCACCGAGTACACGCCGGGCGCGACCCAGCGGGCCGTCCACGTGCCGTCATCCGATGTCGTGACCGTCCGGACCTGCGAGGGATCGCCGGCCGACCGCGAGAGCCCCACTGTCGCTCCGGCCACAGGGACGCCCCCAGCCGTCACGACACCGGTCACCGTGTTGTCGACGAAGGTCACGTCGACGCCGTCACGGACCTCCCCCTCCTCCAGCGGCGGCGCCCATGTGAAGGCGTGCGTGCCGTACGCCGTCCCGTCCCAATACAAGGACGACAGCTGACCGGCCGGCCCTCTCAGGATGAACCGCACGACGACAGGGCCTGCGTCCAGGTCCGCGGCCTCCCACGTGCCATCCGCCGCAGTCTGCGTGCTCCCGCCCCCACCGGAGACCTCCACGTCGACGCCCTCGAGAAGCGCGCCCGTCCCGTCCGTGACCCGGCCCGACATCGACGCGGTGCTCGACGAGGCAGACGCCTCCACCTCTGCCGGAGCCGACGGTGTGGGGTCGGCCTGGGCGGAGGTCGCGGGCCACACGAGCGAGACGGCGAGGAGCGCAGTGGCTCCCGCACGGATCATCCGTCGGCTGATTCGGGGCCGGGCCGGGCTGGCGGGGCGCGACAGGGCAGGGTGGTTCGGGGGGCGGTCGGCCACGGTTTCCCTCTGCAGGTTGAAGGGTGCGACGAATGCCCGAGACCTGGGGACGCCGGGCCAGGGGACGCCAGAAACGTACCAATCGGGACAGCACAGACAACGGGCCATAAGTCACGCTTATGTCACGACCTCGCCGGCGCCGACGCCTGCTGGAGACACTCAGCAGTCCCCCGTCGTGCCAAGCTGTGCGCCATGGCCGACGTCCCCCCGCAGCGCGCCTGGCTGCTGATGGCCGCAGGCGACAACCGCGGGCACGGGGGCAACGCCGGGTACGACGACCAGTTCGACGCGTACTACTCGTGGGACAGCAACGTCCCCAACCACAAGAACCTCCAGGTGGGCGATCCCATCGCGTTGTGGGACAAGGAACGCCTGCTCGGCGTGTCCGTGATCGAGGAGATCACGACCTCCCCTGACAAGAAGCTGCTCAGCCGCTGCCCCGAGTGCCGGACGACCCGGATCAGCGAGCGCAAGAAGGCCGAGCCGCGGTACCGGTGCATGAAGTGCCGGCACGAGTTCCCCGAGGCACTTCCCGATGTTGTCGAGGTGGTTCGGTACCAGGCTCGGTACGACGCGGCCTGGACCTTGTTGGACGGGGTGCTCGGCGAGCACGAGCTCCGCTCCCTCGCCGTCAATGCCGGCGACATCAACGCGATGCGCCCGCTCGACTGGTCCGCGTTCCGCGAGGCGCTCGTCACCAAGGGCGCCGCCCGGGCCGTCGACCGTGTCGCGGCGCGCGTCGACCTCAGCTGGCCGAGAACCCGCGGCCCCGCCGTCGAGTTCCCGCAGGGCTTCAGCCAGGCGTTGGTCCGGGTGCGCAAGGGGCAGCGGCAGTTCCGTGACCGCCTCCTGACGGCCCAGGGCAGCCTGTGCGCGTTCACGGGTGAGGCTCCCGCACGCGTCCTCGAGGCGGGCCACTTGTACAGCTACGCCCAGCTGGGGACGCACTTCGAGCACGGCGGGCTGATGCTGCGGCGGGACATCCACCGGTTGTTCGACGACGGGCTGCTCGCGGTGACGCCGTCGGCGCTGCGCATCGACGTCGCACCGAGCCTCGCGACGTACCCGCAGTACGCGCGGCTCCACGACGAGCCGCTGACCCTGCGCCTCAGGGACGAGCAGGTCGACTGGCTGGGCAAGCACTGGCGCGAGCACCGGATGGCGCACTCCGCCTGAGCCCGTGGCCGGGCGCGCAGCGTCCGGCCGTCGGCCGCCCGTCAATCACGCGTCAGCCGCCGAATGGCAGCACCGGTCGCCCGGGGACGTCGACGCGGACGCGGAACAGGGCGCCGGCCTCCGGCTCAGGGTCGTCGAGGTTCTCGCGGGACGTGGTGATGTACAGGTCGCGCAGGTCGGGGCCGCCCAGGGTGCAGGCCGTCACGAGTCGGACGGGCAGCTCGACCTCCGCCAGCACGTCCCCCGACGGGGAGACGCACCGGACCCGTCCGTCGCCGTTGAGGGCGACCCACACGTTGCCGGCGGAGTCCACGACCAGGCCGTCGGGGCTCTCCTCCGCTCCGGAGGTGAACGGCTGGCGATTCGTGAGCCGGCCCCCGACGACGTCGAACACGTCCGTCCGACCGGTCGCGGTGTCGTTGTAGTGGGCGCGGGCTCCGTCCGGCGAGAAGTCGATGCCGTTGGAGATGGTCACGTCGTCCAGCACGACCTCCACCTGGCCGGCGGGCATGATCCGGTACAGCGTCGCCCCGCCGAGTGCCGCGTCGTACGCCATCGACCCGGCGTACAGCGCGCCCCAGGGGTCGCACCCCGCCTCGTTCATCCGCACCCCCGGGTCAGACCACAGCTCCGGCAGCGGCGTCGGCGCGCCGTTCTGCGCGTCCGCCAGGCCGAGGCCCCGCTCGAGCCCCACGACATACCCTCCGCGGCTGCGCGGGCGCACGAACGCCGCCACGGTGCCGACGTTCAACCGGTCCACCTCGCCGTCGTCCCCCAGCGTCAGCAGGTCGCCCGCGAGCATGTCGACCCAGCGCAGCCCGCCCCACGTGGGAGACCAGCACGGACCCTCACCGTGGTGGGCGACGGCGTCGGTGATCTGCTCGGCTCTCAGCACCTGGGCTCCTCCGGGTCGGCGGGTCGACATGCGCACGAGCCTCGCGCGGACCGGGACGGCAGGCACGTCGGCACGCGGGGAACTACGCAGATCGGGCACGTCCGGCCCTTTTCCGACCTCGACCTTTCGAAGAACCGTCCGAAACCATAACGATTCACACGTTGACGGGCACCGACCCGTGACGGAGAGAGTGGACCGCCGCCGCCCGGCTCAGCGTTGACCCGGCAATCGGCTGATCAAGGAGGAACGATGACCCCATCCACGCTCCGACGAGGGAGCGGACGCCGCCCCGGCGCTCCAGGCGCAGCAGCCGCAGCCTTCCTCGCACTCGCGGTGACGGCCGCTATCGCCATCCCCGCCCAGGCCGCCGGCTCGACGCTGCAGGAAGCAGCGTCCGACCGCGGCCGCTACTTCGGGACGGCGATCGCCGCCAACCGGCTCAGTGACTCGACGTACTCCACCATCGCGAACCGTGAGTTCAACATGATCACGGCCGAGAACGAGATGAAGATGGACGCGACCGAGCCCAACCAGAACCAGTTCAACTACAGCCAGGGCGACCGCATCCTGCAGTGGGCGCAGTCCAACGGCAAGCAGGTGCGCGGTCACGCGCTCGCGTGGTACTCGCAGCAGCCCGAATGGATGCGGCGCATGGAAGGTCCGAGCCTGCGCAGCGCGATGCTCAACCACGTCACGCAGGTCGCGACGCACTACAAGGGCAAGATCCACTCCTGGGACGTCGTGAACGAGGCGTTCGCGGACGGCAGCTCCGGCGGGCGCCGCGACTCGAACCTCGAGCGCACGGGCAGCGACTGGATCGAGGCGGCCTTCCGGGCCGCACGGGCCGCCGACCCTGCCGCCAAGCTCTGCTACAACGACTACAACATCGACGACTGGTCGCACGCCAAGACCCAGGGCGTCTACCGCATGGTGCGGGACTTCAAGCAGCGAGGCGTCCCGATCGACTGCGTCGGGCTGCAGTCCCACTTCAACCCGCAGAGCCCGGTCCCGGGCAACTACCAGACGACCATCGAGAGCTTCGCCGCACTCGGTGTGGACGTGCAGATCACCGAGCTCGACATCGAGGGCTCCGGCTCAGCGCAAGCGGAGAACTACCGCCGCGTCGTTCAAGCGTGCCTCAACGTCTCCCGCTGCACCGGCATCACGGTGTGGGGTGTGCGTGACACCGACTCGTGGCGCGCCTCGGGGACCCCCCTCCTGTTCGACGGCCAGGGCAACAAGAAGGCCGCGTACACGGCCGTCCTCGACACCCTGAACAACGGCGCCGGGCCCGGCCCGACGACCCCGCCGCCCACCACCCCACCGCCCACCACCCCACCGCCGACGACTCCCCCGCCGACCACCCCGCCACCGACGGGCGCCTGCTCCGCCGCGCTGACGATCGCGAACAGCTGGCCGGGCGGGTACCAGGCCACCGTCACGGTCACGGCCGGCTCGACCGGGCTCAACGGCTGGCGCGTCACCCTGCCCGGCGGTGTCACGACCGACAACGTCTGGAACGGCCAGATCTCCGGGAGCGTCGTGACGAACGCCCCGTACAACGGCTCCGTCGGAGCCGGGCAGTCGACGTCGTTCGGGTTCATCGGCCAGGGAGGCGCCCCCAGCGCCAGCACGCTGACCTGCAGCTGAGACCAGTTCCGACCGACTCGCTCTGACGGCGGCGTCGCACCCCCACGGTGCGGCGCCGTCGTCGTGGCGCACGGCGCCTGCTGAGTGCGGATGCCGTCAGGTCAAGCGGACCACGGCTGGGCCTGGACCGGGACCTGCCGGGCTAGGCCCACGAGTCGGGCGCGACGGTCCAGATGCGCGCGAGAGCCTCGCTCCCCTCCCGGGTGATGTCGAGACCGCGCCCTCGGGCCCGGCGCCGCACCCACGCGCGCTCGGTGAAGAGGGTGGCGAGCGCCGCACCGAGGCCGCCTGCCAGATGGGGTCGTCGCTCGGTCCAGTCCGGGCAGGTCCGCACGATCGGTCGGGCCCGCGACTCCAGGTCCTCGATTGGGACGCCGAGCCCGGTGAGGGCGGCGCGTCCCCCGGCTGTGAGGCGGGCGTCGCCGGGCGTGAGCCACGCCGAGCGCTGCATCGACTCCAGCAGCGCGACGCCCACGCGGCCGGCGATGTGGTCGTAGCACAGCCGCGCCCGCGCGAGGTCTCGAGCGTCCCGCGATCGGCGGTACGACGTCGTCGAGGCGGGCGGGCACAGGTGGCCCAGCTGCTCCAGCGCGGCAGCGACCGAGTCGTCGGCCAACGCGTAGAACCGTTGACGTCCACGCGGCTCGCACCGGACCAGGCCGGCCTCGACCAGGACGGACAGGTGCTCGCTCGCTGTGGCGGCGGACACCCCGGCCGCGCTGGCGAGCTCCCCCGCAGGCCGTCGCGAGCCGTCCATCAGGAGGTCCACGAACGTCGATCGCGCAGGCGCGGCGAGGGCCCGGCCGATGACGGAGAAGTCCCTGCCCACGTCTCGACCGTACCCCGCGGACACTTCGGCCCGACCCGAAATATTGCGGTCCTATGGTCGGCTCATGACGACACACCTGTACGCGACGCACCTCGACTGGTCGGGCTCGACAGGCGACGGCTACCGGTCCTATCGGCGAGACCACCACGCGGCTGGAGCCCAGGGCAACGCTCCGGGTGTCGAGCTCAGCGCCGCCCCGGAGTTCCGCGGCGACGCGACCAGGCTGAACCCGGAGCAGCTGCTCGTGATGGCGGCCAGCTCGTGCCAGCTTCTGTCGTTCCTGGCGGTCGCGGCCCAGGCGGGCGTCGACGTCATCACCTACACGGACGACGCCGAGGGGATCATGCCCAGCGGCCCCCCGCCCGCTCGACTGACACAGATCACGCTCAGTCCAGTCGTCCAGGTCGCTCCGGGCACCGACCACGACTTGGTCCGCGCGCTCATGGAGCAGGCGCACGACCAGTGTTACATCGCTCACTCGCTCACCGCCGACATCGCGATCTCCCCCACGGTGGTGGACGCATGAGCGCGCTGCGGGACATCGAGGTGCTGCTCGAAGACCGGCCCGGCGCGCTGGCCGAGCTCGGAGAAGTGCTCGGCGCGGCCGGCGTAAGCCTCGAAGGCGGCGGGGTCTTCGGCCACTCCGGCATCGCCGTGGCGCACTTCTTGGTGGCCGACGCCGACCGTGCCCAGGCTGCACTGGACGCCGCCCACATCGGCCCGGTCACCGTGTCAGAGGTGGTGCTGCTCCGCCTCGATCAAGGCGCCCCCGGTCAGCTGGGCCAGGTCGCCCGCCTCATGGCTGACGCGGGCGTCAACCTCCGCACGCAGTACAGCGACCACGACAACCAGCTCGTTCTCGTGCCCCACCCGGCCGACCACCGGCGATGCGCCGCAGCGGCCGCCCGTTGGTGTCGGGATCCGGGCCTGGGCTGACCGGGGCGCGGTGGCCGGCGGATCGTTCAGTCGGTCGGCTCGACCGCCGGCGGGTCCTCTACGAGCTCGCCAGGCGCGGGCGTGTCTTCCTCACCGCTGTCCTTCGCCTCACCGCTGACCTCGGCCTCACCGCTGACCTCGGCTGACTCGGCGTCACTGCGCGCGGAGTCGCCTGGCCCGTCGGACTCGGCGCCCGCCTCCAGCACCTCCGGGGTGACCTCCTGCTCGAGGGTCGGGTACCCGTAGCCGCCTTCATCCTGCGCCCCGGCGTCCGGGTCGTGCGATGTGTCGCTCATGGTGGCCCCTTCCTGCCGCGCCTGGACCGTCACGGACCAGGTCGGTCCCATCCTCGGCGCCCGCGCGGTGCTGCGCCATCCGTCCGGGCGTCGTGTCGAGATTCGCGCCGTGCGGCCGAGCTCGAGGGCACGTCGACTGAGGCTCCGCGGCCCCACGTCTGGGCTCTAGTCCGACTCGCAGACGCAGAGTTGGATCGGCGCATCGCTGGTGAATGGCCCACCCGACCAGTCGCCGAACCGCTCGACGAGCCGAAGCCCTGCGGCGGACAGCAGCAAGGGGAGTTCCTGAGGGAAGACGCTCCTGAGCTCGAGCGGGGCGACGAGGAAGTCGGGCTCTGACTCGGCGGAGAAGTACCACGTGCCCCGGGTCACCTGCGCGGCAGCGTCGTAGGTCTCGGCGACATCAACCCTCACGTCGCCACGATCGGGATCCACGAAGGACAACCCGTCACGGGTGCGTCGAACGCCGTCAGCATCGGCAAGGAAACGCGCGTTCGGGTTGAAGACGTCGAAGACGAAGCGAGCTCCGGGCGCCAGGTGCGCTCGCACCGATCGGAAGCAACCCAGCAGGTCGGCAGTCTCGTGCAGATGGAGCAGCGAATTGGCTGCGATGAACACCAGATCGAACGTGCGGCCGAAGTCGAACTCCCGCATGTCGCCGCGCACCCACTCCACGGCGAGCGCGCGCTCGTCCGCCTTGCGCTGGGCTTCGGTGAGCATGTCCGCCGAGAGGTCCAGGCCGGTGCACGGATACCCGGCGGAGGCGATGGGAATCAGTTTGCGCCCGGTGCCGCACCCGAGTTCCAAGACCGACCCGCCCTGTTTCTCGGCCTCGGCCCGGTAGAACTCGGTGGCCGGCTCCCCACCCGCGAACAACCGGTCGTACAGCCTCGCGTCGGAGTAGAACCGTTCACTCATGGAGCCCCCTCGAAGACAGCGCTCAGACCGGGCCTGAATTCTGCCCGACAGCGAAATATGGCTCGGCCGCCTCAAGTCGCGGCGCCGACACGCCCAGGCGGCGCGCCTCGGCCAGGGTGTCGCGGCAGACCGCGCGAAGCTCCTCGGGGTTGGCGTGCGCCTCCATCACCCTGCGCATGGGCGGGAAGTGGCCCATCAGCGTCGCGAGCACCGGCGCCGCCAACCAGACAGGCGCCGTGAACGGCAGCACGTCGCCGCGATGCCGCCGCAAGTCGACGCCGCGCGCCTGGGCGAGGGGCAGTAGCTCTCGGGTCGCGAGAATCGCCTCGCGGATGTTGCGTGGGTTCCCGGCCAGCTTGGAGAGGGAGCCCAGCCTCAGGCTCTGCGTGTGCAGGCCGGCGTTCTGGATGAAGTGGATCAACAACCAGCCCCGGAAGTCGGTGGTCTCCCGAATCCTGAACCCGGCCTCGCGGAACGCCGCGCGCACGGCTTGCGCCCGCTCCGTCGGCGGCCCGCCAAGGGTGCCGAAGAAGGCAGCGGGCAGCAGGGCGGCCCTCAGCACGCCGTCGTCTCCGACGCCGCCACCGGCGCCGGGGAAGCCCCAGGCCACCTGGCCAGCGGGCAGGGCGTCGATTGCCGCCGACGGCTCGGCCCACAGGTTGTTGAAGACGAGCACCGTCGCCTTGCCGACGCGCGGAGCCAGGAAGGACACAGCCTCGGCGAGGCCGTAGTGCTGCACACTCACCACGATCAGGTCGAAGTCGTGGTCCGGCTCCAGCGATTCGCGGTAGCGAACCGGCCATTTCTCGACGACGCGTCGTCCTCGCAGCCGGCGCCGCGCGTCGAGCAGGTCGAGGTCGATCGCTCCTCCGTATTCGGCTGCTCGACCGGGACGCACGTAGAACTCGATCTCGTGCCCGGCGCGCTCCAACGCCCACCCGTACGCCACGGCGATGACACCCCGGCCGAACATCAGAATCTTCATGCCCGCTCCTCCCGCCCAGGACACGTGGTCGCCGTTGACCAGGTGTGGTCGGCGAGGTAGCGTCAAGTGGAGACGATCTCCAGTTCGAACATATGGAGACGGTCTCCACTTGTCAAGGAGCTCTGTTGACCACCACCAAGCCCCTGCGCGCCGACGCCCGGCGCAACCGTGAAGCGCTGCTCGCGAAGGCCCGTGAGCTCTTCGCCGAAGGCCGCTTCGACATGCGTTTCGATGACTTCGCGCGGCTGGCCGGCGTGGGCACGGGGACGCTGTACCGGCACTTTCCGACCCGCGAGGCGCTGGCCGAGGCCGTCTACCGTGAAGAGATCACAGCGATGTGCGCCCGCGCTCGCGAGCTGCACACCACGCTCCCCGCGGCGGCGGCGCTGGCAGCCTTCCTGCGGGAATTCGTGGATCATGTGCATGCCCACCAGGGCCTGGCCCGCACGCTCGCCACGCAGATGGCCGGACGTTCAGACACGCTCGCCGACGGCGGCCGGGAACTGGGCCAAGTCATCGCCGACCTGCTGGCCGCGGGCATCAAGGACGGGACCATCCGCGACGACGTGGGCGCCGGCGCCGTCATGATGGTCCTGGAGGGGATCTGCACGGCCTGTGCCCAGCCAGGCTCCCGGGACGACGCAGACGGCGCCATCGCCCTCGTGCTCGACGGGCTGCGCCGCCCCGGCTGATGAAGTCATCGCGACCCCACGTGCAGGGGCGTCAGTCCCGCAACTCCCAGAGATCCGCGCGGACTTCGAGGTCGCGGCCGATCTGGGTGGTGAGCTCGGCCTCGATCTCACGTGCTAGCCGGGCGTGCGTCTGCTTGGCCTGATCGCAGTCCCAGTGGCTGAGGTGGTCGAAGTGCTCATGGAAATGCCGTGCCCACGCACGGACCTTCTCCTCGAGGTCCCCCGACAGGTCGAGGTCCTCCGGCTGTGCCTGTAGCCCTTCGGCCCACCAGATTGGCCAGTCACAGGCGTAGTCGTTCATCAGACGGACGCCCACGTGCCCGTCACGCATCAGCACCTGCCTCCCGGGCAGACACGTCATCCATCGCTGCCCTCTGGGGCTCTCGTGTAGGTGAGGAACTCGCCGTCCTGCGGGGCGTCGGCGGCGAGGCCGAAGCCCAGCCGCTCGTACAGCGCGCGGGCGCGAGTGTTCGTGCGTTGCGTCTCGAGCCTGACCTCATGCGCACCGGCGCCGGCGGCCTCCGCGAGGACGTGACGGACGAGAGCAACGCCTGCTCCGCCGCCCCGGACGTCCGAGGCGACGAACAGGTCGTTGAGCTGCCACGTTGTGTGCAGCCGCAGGGACGAGTGGCCCGGGTACACCTGCGTGAACGCGACCGCGCGACCGTCGTCGAGCACGGCCCACACCAAGGAGTCGCCGCGCTCGACGCGGGCCCTCAGGAACGCACGCGCGGCGGTATCGTCGCCCTCGCGTCCGTAGAAGCCGCGGTAGGCGACGAACAGGTCAGCCACCTGCGCCACCGTCTCGGTGTCCGTCTGCGCGGTCACCCGGACCACCCTCATGGCGTCCCCTGTCCTTCAGTGCCCCTGCCGCCAAGCGGCGTGCGATCGCCGGCGCCTGCGCGAACCCGCCGCCCGCCGAGGCCGTGGATGGCGAGCACGTTACCGTCCGCCGTGGCGTGTACACGTCCGCGAGCACGGGCCACGCCTAGGCGTCCGCATCGTCCACGCGCACGTCGTCTGCCGTCAGCGGCAGGATCACCACGTCATGCGAGGTGAGCCGGCCGGCCTCGTCGGACCGGCCCTCCAGTTTGGCTGTTCCTACTGGCTGGCTCCGCGATGCGCCCATCGGAGTACCTCGCGGGACCGTACTCGATCCGATCCCAGAAGGTGTCGACCGCTGAGATTGGCTGACCGGCGCGTGTCGTCCACTCGGGGTGGTCCGTGACTTCCCACCTCTCCGGGCCGGCATCGCGTCGCCGATCGACCTCTTCGCGCTGCCCGACCCCTGGCCCAGAGGTACGGCGTTCCCGCCACGAGGGAAGGTCGATCCCGAGGCGTAGTACTGAGGTGCCGTGCACCGCGATCGGTCAAATGCGGCGTGGTTGACGAGTGCCGACATGGCGACGCATAGCCGGCGCCTGATGCTGCGTGATCTCGTCTCGGGCGAGCGATGCCACCGTGCGGCGTAGAAGCCGTCTGTCAGCGTGGTGCCCTCTCCGTCAGCGTTCCTCCGGGAACTCGTGCGCCTGCGCCTGGGCGAGGGTGCGCTCACGGCCCGGCACACCACGCCCGCCGACCAGCTCGACGAGCACCCCCCACCCGTCCGGGGCGTAGAAGCTCTCGTCGTGGAGGCGGATACCGAGCGAGTCCGCGACCCGCAGGAGAGACGCCCGGGAGAACTTGTCCTGCGTGCGTCGAGCCTCGCGGTCCAGGGGGTCGGGAAGCGGCCACTCCTCGTCCGGCTCGGTGAGTTCCCAGCGGCGACCCGTGTCCGACACCTGCACCTTCACGCTCGAGCCGCGCACACCCCACTTCGCGCTCGGATCCGGGTCGAACACCGCGACCCCGCGCGCTCCCCACCACCCTGTTCTGGTCCGGCGGTCGAACGTCTGTGGGGAGTCCACGACGCCGACCCCGCGCATCCCGCCAGGCTGCGCGGCCATCCCTCCCGCGGCGCTGATCGCCTCGCTCCCGCGCCACGAGTTGTCCAGCATGGCCGTCCAGCGCGCGCCGGCGGTCGGCAGCAGAAGGTAGCGCGTCACGTACGCCGTCCTCAGCGGCAGCAGGGTGCCCAGCAGCTCCGGGAGCGTGCCCTCGACACGCCGCGTGCGCATGACGCCGCCGGTGAGCTCGGTCGTGGCACGGCCACGCCAGGACACGAGCACGTCCGCGCACGTCGCGGCATCCGCCGCGAGGAACGCGATGCCGTGCGTCACCGGGAACCACGCACCGTCGAGCAGGTACCGCTCATCCGTCCGAACGACCATGTCGGATCTTCTCACTCGCACGCGCCGACGACGAGGAGCAGCAGAGCAACGACTACGCCTGCATGTCGACGAACCGCGAGTAGTGGCCCTGGAATGCCACGGTGATGGTGTCCGTCGGGCCATTACGATGCTTGGCCACAATGAGGTCGGCCTCTCCCGCGCGGGGCGATTCCTTTTCGTAGGCATCTTCGCGGTGCAAAAGAATGACCATGTCGGCATCTTGTTCGATAGAGCCGGATTCGCGAAGGTCGCTCATCGCCGGGCGCTTGTCGGTGCGCTGCTCAGGGCCACGGTTCAGCTGCGAGATGGCGATGACCGGGACCTCGATCTCCTTGGCGAGGAGCTTGAGGGCACGCGAGAACTCCGAGACCTCCTGCTGACGGGACTCGACGCGCTTGCCGGAGGACATGAGCTGCAGGTAGTCGATGACCACGAGCTTGAGGTCGTGCTTCTGCTTGAGCCGCCGGCACTTCGCGCGGATCTCCATGAGCGACATGTTCGGCGAGTCGTCGATGAACAGCGGCGCCTCGGAGATCTTGCCCATCGTCGCGGCGAGCTTCTGCCAGTCGTCCTCGCCCATCTGCCCGGTGCGCATCTTCTGCAGATGGATGCGCGCTTCGGCGGAGAGCAGGCGCATCGTGATCTCGTTGCGGCCCATCTCGAGCGAGAACACAACCGAGGCCAGGTTGTGTCGAATTGCCGCAGAACGTGCAATATCGATTCCCAGGGTGGATTTTCCAATTGCAGGCCTCGCGGCCAAAACAATCATTTGCCCCGGGTGCAGTCCATTGGTCAGCCGGTCGAGGTCGGCGAAGCCGGTGGGCACGCCGATCATGCCCTCGCCGCGGTTGCCGGCGGCCTCGATCTCGTCGACGGTGCCGCCAATGACGTCGCCGAGGATGTGGTAGTCCTCGGTGGTGCGCTTCTCGGTGACGGCGTAGACCTCGGCCTGGGCGTTGTTGACGATCTCGTCGACGTCGCCCCCGTCCGTGGCGTAGCCGAGCTGGACGATGCGGGTGCCGGCCTCGACGAGGCGGCGCAGCACGGCACGCTCGCGCACGATGCGGGCGTAGTACCCGGCGTTCGCGGCGGTGGGCACCATCGAGATGAGGGTGTGCAGGTACGGGGCTCCGCCGATGCGGCCCATGTCGCCGCGCTTGGTCAGCTCGTCGGCGACGGTGACGGCGTCGGCGGGCTCCCCGCGGCCGTACAGGTCGAGGATCGCGTCGTAGATCGCCTCGTGGGCGGGGCGGTAGAAGTCGGAGCCGCGCAGCTGCTCGACGACGTCGGCGATGGCGTCCTTCGAGATCATCATGCCGCCGAGCACGCTCTGCTCTGCGGCGACGTCCTGCGGGGGCGTCCGGTCGAATCCGCCGCGGGCGTGCCCGGTGTCGGGCGGGCCGCCGTACTCGAGCTCCTCGATCGTCACAGACTCATCCCCAGATTCGCGTTCATCGGTCGAACAGGTGTTCTAGCAGGAGGGTCCGACACCATGCCCGTCACCATGTTCGTCACGCCAACCCTGTCGGTGGCCGCAGGCATCCCTGTCCTCCACCTGCTCGCGAGGTTAGGCGTGGGTGGCCAGCGTTCACAAACCCGTTATCCACAGGTCCTGTGGACGGCTTGTGGATAGCTGTGGATCTCACGCTCAGAGTTATGCACAAGCCGTGGACAGTCCTGTGGATACGGTGGTGGCTCGAGGCTGCGCGGCAGCCCTCACCGGCGCAAATGTCATCCACCTGGTGTGGACAGGAGAAAGTTGAACGACATCCCGAAGCGTGGACACCGCACGTCCACGGTCGACCGCCAGATCCTCACCCTGGCCGTCCCGGCCCTCGGCGCCCTCGTCGCAGAACCCCTGTTCGTGCTGGTCGACTCGGCCGTCGTCGGCCGCCTCGGCACCGACGAGCTGGCCGGGCTGTCGCTCGCCTCGACCGTCCTGCTGACCATCGTCGGCCTGTGCGTCTTCCTCGCGTACGCCACCACCGCGGCCGTCGCCCGGCGCACCGGGTCCGGCGACCGGGCAGGCGCCCTGCAGCTCGGCGTCGACGGCCTGTGGCTCGCCGCCGGGCTCGGCGTCCTACTGGCCGCGGCCACCTGGGCCATGGCGCCGTGGGCCGTCGAGCTGCTGGGCGCCCGCGGCGAGGTCGCGACCCAGGCGATCACCTATCTGCGCTGGTCGGCTCCCGGCCTGCCCGGGATGCTGCTAGTGCTCGCCGCCACCGGCGCCCTGCGCGGCATGCTCGACACCCGCACCCCCCTGGTCGTCGCGGCCTCCGGCGCCGTCGCCAACGCGGCCCTCAACGTGACCCTCGTCTACGGCGTCGGCATGGGCATCGCCGGGTCGGGCTTCGGCACGGCCCTCACCCAGCTCGCGATGGGCGCGACGCTCGTCATCGTCGTGGTGCGGGGCGCCAGGGCTGCCGGGGCGTCCCTGTCCCCCGCCCTCGGGGGCATCCTGGGCAATGCCCGTGCCGGCCTGCCCCTGTTCATCCGCACCCTGTCCCTGCGCGTCGCGATCCTGCTCACCGTGTGGGTCGCCACCGGCCTGGGCACCGTGACCCTGGCGGGCCACCAGGTGGTCAACGCCGTGTGGGGCCTGGTCGCCTTCGCCCTCGACGCCCTCGCGATCGCCGCGCAGGCCCTCGTGGGCCACGCCCTGGGCGCCGGTGACGTGGCACAGGCCCGCTCACTGCTGCGACGCACCCTGCAGTGGGGTGTCGGGGCGGGCGCGGTGCTCGGGCTCCTGGTGGGCCTGGGCAGCGGCGTGCTCGCCCTGGCGTTCTCGGAGTCCGGCGACGTGCGCCACGCCGTCACCGTGGGGTTGCTGGTCGCCGCGGTGACGATGCCGCTCGCCGGCTGGGTGTTCGTGCTCGACGGCGTGCTCATCGGCGCCGGCGACGGCACGTTCCTCGCGTGGGCGGGACTCGTGACCCTCGCCGCCTACGTCCCGTTCGCACTGGCCGTGCGGGCCTGGGCTCCCCCAGGCGCGGCCGGGCTGGCGTGGCTCTGGGCGGCCTTCGCAGGGGTGTTCATGATGGCGCGCGCCGTCACGACGGGCCTGCGGGCGCGCGGCGACCGGTGGGCCGTCAGCGGGGCCTGAGCCCTCAGCGGACCGGATCCGAGCACTCGGGGAAAGCAGACGCACGAAGGCCCGGCCCCTCCGAGGAGGGACCGGGCCTTCGGCGATCAGGTGAAGCAGGTCAGGCGGCGACGACCTTGACGGTCACGTTCGCCGAGACGTCCGCGTGCAGGCGGACCTTGACCTCGAACTCGCCGACAGCCTTGATCGGCTGACCGACCTCGATCTTGCGACGGTCGACGGACGGGCCGCCGGCAGCCTTGACCGCGTCAGCGATCTCAGCGGTCGTCACGGCGCCGAACAGACGGCCGGACTCGCCGGCCTTCGCCGACACGACGACCGGCTTGGACTGCAGCGAGTCACGCGTCGCCTTCGCCTCGTCGAGCGTCTCGATCTCGCGGGCCTTGCGGGCCTTGCGGATCGCGGCGATCTCCTTCTCGGCGCCCTTGCTCCAGCCGGTGGCCAGGCCACGGGGGACGAGGAAGTTGCGGGCGTACCCGTCCTTCACGTCCACCACGTCGCCCGGAGCACCGAGACCGGTGACCTCGTGGGTCAGGATGAGCTTGGCCATGGGTCTACCTCCTTCTCAGCGAGCGGACGACGAGTACGGCAGGAGCGCCATCTCGCGTGCGTTCTTGACGGCACGCGCGATCGCGCGCTGCTCCTGGGTGGTGACACCGGTCACCCGGCGTGCGCGGATCTTCCCGCGGTCCGAGATGAACTTGCGCAGCAGCGCGGTGTCCTTGTAGTCGACGACATCGATCTTCGCCGCCTTGAGCGGGTTCAGCTTCTTCTTGGGCTTGCGAACAACGGCCTTGGCCATCGCGGTGCTCCTTGTCATGAAGTCCGGGAGCCCGGGGCGTTGCCATACCCCGGGATGGGTGTGTCAGTGGTGCTGGGCGCCGATCAGAACGGAGGCTCGTCGGAGAAGCCGCCGCCGGAGCCGCCGGGGGCCGGCGTGGCCCACGGGTCGTCCTGCTGGCTGCCGCCACCGCTCGAGCTGCCGCCACCGGAGAAGCCGCCACCGCCGCCTCCGCCGAAGCCACCGCCGCCGCCACCCGAGCGCTGGGCCCGGGTGACCTTGGCGCTGGCGTAGCGCAGGGACGGGCCGACCTCGTCGACCTGCAGCTCGTACACAGTGCGCTTCTCGCCCTCGCGGGTCTCGTAGGAGCGCTGCACGAGCCGACCGGTCACGATGACGCGGGTGCCCTTGGTGAGTGACTCAGCGACGTTCTCCGCAGCCTCGCGCCAGATCGAGCAGCGGAGGAACAGCGTGTCGCCGTCCTTCCACTCGTTCGACTGACGGTCGAAGGTGCGGGGGGTGGAGGCCACCGTGAAGTTGGCGACGGCAGCCCCTGACGGGGTGAAGCGCAGCTCCGGGTCCCCGGTCAGGTTCCCGATCACCGTGATGACGGTCTCGCCAGCCATGCGGGCCTCCTCGTTCGTCGTGAGTCAGATGGTGCGTACGTTAAAGAGCAGGTCTGACGCGCTCAGGCGTTGGCGCGAAGGACCTTGGTACGCAGGACGACCTCGTTGAGGCCCAGCTGACGGTCGAGCTCCTTGGCGGTCGCGGGCGTCGACGTGAAGTCGATAACCGCGTAGATGCCCTCGGACTTCTTCTGGATGTCGTACGCCAGACGGCGCCGTCCCCAGATGTCGACCTTGTCGACCGTGCCGCCATCGGTCTTGATGACGGACAGGTACTTGTCGAGCGAAGGAGCAACCGTGCGCTCTTCGATCTCGGGGTCGAGGATGATCATGATCTCGTACTGACGCAGGCTCATACCCACCTCCTCTGGTCTCAACGGTCACGGTCTGTCCGTGACAGGAGGGTCATCGTGCGTCGCTGCGCCAGGGCCTGGGCCATGGCGCCGCCTGTCGTCGAGATCGATCTGCGACCTCATCGACAGGCACAGCAAGGGGCCTAGGCTACCGCGCTGCGGCCCGCCGCCGAAATCCGGTCACCCACCTGCCGGGGGATCCGCCGGGGGCACGGGCGGGTCCTGGGTGGGCTGCGGCGTCGGAGCGGGCGGCGGGACGGTCACCGGTGGCTGGGTGGGCTTGGGCGCGGGACCGGTCGAGACGACGATCGTCACGGTCGTGCCCTTCGGGACACTGGCGCCGGAACCGGGGTTCGCGCTGACGACGCGGCCCTTCGCCACGGTCTCGGACGGCTGCGACTGCACCGCCACCGACAGCCCGGCGTTCGAGAGCGCCGCCTCGGCGTCCGCCTCGAGCTTGCCCTCGAGCGCGGGCACCGCCACGTTCTCGATGACCGGCTCCTCGACCTCCGGCTCCTCGGTGACCTCCTCGGTGGGCGTCGCGGTGGGCATCCCGCCCACGTTGGCGCGCGCCGGGAACTGCTGCACCTGCGCGTAGGGCTCGAGGGTGAAGGCCTTCTTCATGTAGTCGGCCCAGAGCGCCGCGGGCCAGGTCGAGCCCGTGATCTCCCTCACCCCGCCGAACGCGGCGATGGAGTCCTGCCCCTTCCCGTCCGCCGCCTCCTGGCTCAGTGCCACGGCCGTGGAGATCTGCGGCGTGTACCCGACGAACCACGCCGACTTGTTGTCCGTCGAGGTGCCGGTCTTGCCGGCGATCGGCCTGCCGAGCGGCTTGACGTACTTCTTTCCCGACCCGTTCTCGACCACCTGGGTCATGGCGTACGTGGTGTCCGCCATGACGTCCGCCTCGAACCGCTTCTCCTGCACCCGGTCCGGGACGAGCGCCTCGGAGCCGTCGCTGATGTAGGTGATCTTGCGGACGATGAACGGCTCCGAGTACGTGCCCTGCGCGGCGATCGTGGCGTAGGCGCTGGCCATGTCGAGCGGGTGCACCAGCCCGGATCCGAGCACGTTCGAGGCGACGGCCTCCACCTCGGTCGTGATGCCGAGCTCGCGCGCCACCTCGGCCGTCTTCGCCGGCGTCACGTCGTTGTTGAGCTGGGCGTAGACCGTGTTGACCGACTGCTCCGTGGCCTTCACCAAGTCGATCGTGCCGAACGAGTCCCCGCCGAAGTTCTGCACCGCCTTGTCGCCCCAGCCCGGCAGGTCCCGCATGGGGCTCGCGCCGGAGTAGGTGGTGCCCAGCCCGATGCCCTGCTCCAGGGCGGCGACCAGCGTGAACGGCTTGAACGTCGATCCGGCCTGGATCTTGTCCCAGGTGACCCGGTTGCGCTGGTCCACGAGGAAGTCGCCGCCGCCGAACAGGGCGACGATGGCCCCGTCGGTGGGGTCGATGGACACGATGCCGGCCTTGGTGCGCTCGTTGGGCGCCTCGCCCGCGAGGGTCCCGTCGAAGAGGGCATTGGCCGAGTCAACAGCGGCCTGCTGCAGCGGCTCCTGGATCGTGGTGACGATCTTGTAGCCCTTGGTGGCGATCATCTCCTCGGTGATGCCCTCTTCAGCCAGCTCGTCCTTGACCATCTTGATGAGGTGGCCGTTGGTGCCCCCGTTGACGCTGCTGCGCTCGTGCACGATCGTCTCGGGGAACACCTGGGCGTCCCGCTCGGCCTGCGTGATGTGGCCGTCCTTGACCATGTTGGCGAGCACGGAGTTCCACCGCTGCTCGGCCTTCTCAGGCGACACGGCGGGGTCCCAGTTGTTGGGCGAGGGGATGATCCCGGCCAGGAGGGCGGCCTGCGAGACCGTGAGGTCCTTGGCCTCGACGCCGAAGTACGTCTTCGCGGCGACCTGGATGCCGTAGGCGTCGCGGCCGAAGTAGATGGTGTTGAGGTAGCGGCCGAGGATGTCCTTCTTGTCGACCGTCTGGTTGATCTTGACGGCGAGCAGGGCTTCCTTGGCCTTGCCCACGTAGGACTTGGTCGGCAGGTTGTAGTACCGCTCGACGTATTGCTGCGTGAGGGTCGAGGCGCCCTGCTGCTTGCCGCCGCTCACGTTGTTGAGCAGCGCGCGGACGGTGCCCTTCACGGAGACCCCGCGGTTCTCCCAGAAGGTGCGGTCCTCGGAGGCGATGACCGCGTCACCGACATGCTTGGGCAGCGTGTCGTACGGGACGATCTCGCGCTTCTGCGCGGCGATCGTGGCCATCTCGGAGCCAGGGGTGCCGTCGGGGTTGTCGGCGAAGTAGATCGTCGACGCCTCCGACTGGATCTCGGCGTCCGGGTCGGGCACTTCGATGACGACGTAGGCGGCCGCGAGGGCGCCGAACCCCAGGAAGGCGACGCCGAGCACGGACCCGAGCAGGAAGCGCCAGGACGGAAGCCAGCGGTGCAGGCCGCGGTAGCCGGTGCGCGGGTAGTCGAAGAAACGGCGGCGCGGAGCGGCCTTGCGTCCGCGGGCGGTGGAGCCGCGACGCGCGGGCGTGGAAGCCCGACGGTTGGAGCCTGCCAAGACCTTGCCTTCCTGCTGACATCCGGACCGCAATCCGCCCAGCAGGCAGCAGCACGCGCCGGGGGGACCGCCGGTTCAGTATGGGGGAACGGGTTGTGCATGGGCACGGAAGACCTCGACCGGGACCCCGGATTCACATGATCGTCACCGAATCCGCTCGGGGCGCCGCACCCCGCCGAGCACTGCTTGTTGCCGCGGGCGCCCCCGTAGCCGTACTGTCGATGTATCAACTCGATACATCGACACGCGCCCAACGGGGACAGAATCCCCCCAGCGAGCGCAGACGATGCCCCCGAGTACCACGTCAGAGCTCGTCGGAGCAGCAGACCCAGTCAGGAGGTGCCAGGTGCGCGGACGCGCTGATGTGCTCGAGCCGGCCATCCTGGGCCTCCTGCACGAGACTCCGATGCACGGCTACGAGCTGCGCAAGCGGCTCAACCTGCTCCTCGGGTCCTTCCGGGCGCTGTCGTACGGATCGCTGTACCCGTGCCTCAAGTCGCTCGTGGCCCGCGGCTGGATCATCGGCATCGACTCCCCCGCGGCCCCGCCGCACGCCCTGTCCGGCAAGCGGGCGCGGATCGTCTACCAGCTGACCGCCGAGGGCAAGGAGGAGTTCCTCCAGGTGCTCTCCTCCTCGGGCCCAGCCGCCTGGGAGGACGAGAACTTCGGCGTCAGGTTCGCCTTCTTCGGCCAGACCGACGCCGACACCCGGCTGCGCATCCTCGAGGGTCGGCGCAGCCGTCTCACCGAGCGGCTCGAGACCATCCGGCTGTCGTTCAACCGCACACGCGAGCGCATGGACGAGTACACGCTCGAGCTCCAGCGCCACGGCCTCGAGCAGGTCGAGCGCGAGGTGCGGTGGCTCGACGGCCTCATTGACAACGAGCGCGGCCAACGCCGCGCCCGTACCCCTGGCGCCGGCCACCCGGCCGACGCCGAACTCCCCGCTGTCGACGGCGCCCAAGGCACGCCGGCACAGACAACCGAGAAGGAGCGAGGATGACCTCCATCCGCGTCGCCATCGTCGGCGTCGGCAACTGCGCCGCGTCACTCGTCCAGGGCGTGCACTACTACGCCGACGCCCCGGTGGACACCAAGGTCCCCGGCCTGATGCATGTCCAGCTCGGCGACTACCACGTCAAGGACATCGAGTTCGTCGCGGCCTTCGACGTCGACGCGAAGAAGGTCGGCTTCGACCTGTCCGAGGCGATCCTCGCGAGCGAGAACAACACCATCAAGATCGCCGACGTCCCGCCGCTCGGCGTGACGGTCCAGCGCGGTCACACGCTCGACGGCCTGGGCAAGTACTACTCCGAGACCATCGAGGAGTCGGACGCCGAGGCTGTCGACATCGTCGCAGCGCTGCGCGAGGCGCAGGTCGACGTCCTCATCTGCTACCTGCCCGTCGGGTCTGAGAAGGCCGCGAAGTTCTACGCCCAGTGCGCGATCGACGCGAACGTCGCGTTCGTCAACGCCCTGCCCGTGTTCATCGCGTCCGACCCCGAGTGGGCCGCGAAGTTCGAGGCCGCTGGTGTCCCGATCGTCGGCGACGACATCAAGTCGCAGGTCGGCGCGACCATCACGCACCGCGTGCTCGCCCGCCTGTTCGAGGACCGCGGCGTCATCCTGGACCGCACGTACCAGCTGAACGTCGGCGGCAACATGGACTTCAAGAACATGCTCGAGCGCGAGCGCCTGGAGTCCAAGAAGCTCTCCAAGACGCAGGCGGTCACCTCCAACCTCCACGACGGCCCCCTGGCCGGCAAGAAGGAGGACCGCAACGTCCACATCGGCCCGTCGGACTACGTGGCGTGGCTCGACGACCGCAAGTGGGCCTACGTCCGCCTCGAGGGCCGCGCGTTCGGCGAGGTGCCCCTGAACCTCGAGTACAAGCTCGAGGTCTGGGACTCCCCCAACTCGGCCGGCATCATCATCGACGCCCTGCGCGCCGCGAAGATCGCCAAGGACCGCGGCGTCGGCGGCCCCATCCTGTCCGCCGCGACGTACTTCATGAAGTCGCCGCCGGTCCAGATGGAGGACACCATCGGCCGCGAGCAGCTCGAGGCCTTCATCCGCGGCGACATCGAGCGCTGATCTAGCCCTGCTCAGACGAAGGCCCCGGTGCGCCCCCGCGCCCGGGGCCTTCGTCATGCCCGGATCCAGCCTTCCGTCCCAGGCCCCCGCGGCGGGCCCGGGTTACGTTGACGGGGATCGCCCTGCCCGCCCCGCCCCTGATCCCCGAGGTCACCATGTCGTTGCCGCCGCTCGTCGAGCCTGCTCCCACGCTCTCCACCGCCGAGATCGAGCGCTACTCGCGTCACGCGGTGCTGCCGGGCATCGGGCTCGAGGGCCAGCGCCGGTTGAAGAACGCGCGCGTGCTGGTGGTGGGCGCGGGCGGCCTGGGATCCCCCGTGCTGCTCTACCTGGCGGCCGCCGGAGTGGGGACCATCGGCATCGTCGACCAGGACGTCGTCGAGTCCTCGAACCTGCAGCGGCAGGTCATCCACGGTGTCGCGGATGTGGGCCGGAGCAAGGTCGAGAGCGCCCGCACGGCCGTGCTGAACGTCAACCCGCACGTGCACGTGCAGACCCATGAGCTGCGTCTGGACGCGTCGAACGCGCTCGACGTGCTGCGCGGGTACGACGTGGTGGTCGACGGCGCCGACAACTTCCCCACCCGTTACCTGGTCGGCGACGCGTGCGAGATGCTCGGGCTGCCGTGCGTGTGGGGCTCGATCTACCGGTTCGACGGCCAGGTGTCGCTGTTCTGGACCGACCCGCCCACCACCGCTGGCCACCCGGCCGTCCGGTACCGCGACGTCTTCCCCGAGCCGCCGGCGCCGGGGAGTGCGCCGTCGTGCGCCGAGGGCGGCGTGCTCGGCGTGCTGTGCGGCGCGATCGGCTCGGCGATGGCCAACGAGGTCGTGAAGCTGGTCACCGGCACCGGCGAGCCGCTGCTGGGCCGCGTGCTCGTGCATGACGCCCTGGCGGCCCGGTGGCGCGAGGTCCCGGTGGCGCCCGACCCGCTGGGGGTCCCGGTCACCGCGCTGGTCGACCTCGACACTGCCTGCGCCGCGCCGCAGGTCCCGGCGGGGAGCGGACTGCCGGGCATCTCGGTGCGGGAGCTCGCTGACCGCCTCGCGGCCCGGGACCTCGGCGAGGACGACTTCGACCTGATCGACGTGCGCGAGCCCGCCGAGCACGAGCTGGTCGCGATCCCGGGCGCCCGCCTGCTGCCCCGGGGCGGTTTCCTCGACGGATCCGCCCTCGCCGACCTGTCCCCCGAGACGCCCGTCGTCCTGCACTGCAAGTCGGGGGCTCGCTCTGCCGAGGTGCTCGAGCTGGTGCTCGCGGCCGGATACGACGCCGTGCACCTGACCGGCGGGGTCCTCGCCTGGGTCGACGAGATCGAGCCGGCGAAGCCGCGGTACTGACAGGCGCGGCGCCGCCCGCTCAGGAGCGGCGCCAGGAGCCGCTGCGGCCGCCCGTCTTCTCCTCGACCTGGATGTCGGTGATGACGGCCGCGCGGTCCACAGCCTTGACCATGTCGACCATCGCCAGCCCGGCGGCGGCCACGCAGGTCAACGCCTCCATCTCGACGCCGGTGCGGTCGGCGGTGCGGACCGTCGCCTGGATGCGCACGCCCTCGTCGGTGACCTCGAGGTCGACGGTGACCCCGTGGATCGCGATCGGGTGGCACAGCGGCACCAGGTCCGGGGTGCGCTTCGCGGCCTGGATCCCCGCGATCCGCGCGACCGCCAGCGCGTCGCCCTTCGGGACGCCCTCGCCGCGCAGCAGCCCGATCACGGTGGGGGTGGTGCGGACGAAACCGCTGGCCGTGGCGCTGCGCACCGTGACGTCCTTCGCGCTCACGTCGACCATGCGGGCGGCCCCGCGCGAGTCGACGTGCGTCAGGTGGCTGCGGTCCTCGGTCATGTCTGGTCCCTTCGTCACGGGTCGCGGGGATGCCGCGTCCCGTCGCCGAGGCTAGCCGTCGGCGTCCGTCCCGACCCCGGGGCCTAGGTCATGGGTCCACCACGTGGGTCCCACCTAGTCTCGCGTCATGAGCCAGGTCCTCGCCGAGCAGGTTGACGCGCACCCCACGTCGGGTGGCCTGGTGGACCGCCAGGGCCGGGTCGCCACAGACCTGCGGGTCTCGCTGACCGACCGCTGCAACCTCCGCTGCACCTATTGCATGCCGGCCGAGGGGCAGGACTGGCTGCCCGACAGCCACGTGCTCACGGACGACGAGATGATCCGCCTCATCACCATCGCGGTGGAGCGGCTGGGCGTCCGCGAGGTGCGCTTCACCGGCGGCGAGCCGCTGCTGCGGCGGGGCCTGGAGACGCTGATCGCGGCGACCACCAGCCTGCGGACCGTGGACGGGCTCGCCCCCGAGACCTCGATCACCACCAACGGCCTGGGGCTGGCGCACCGCGCGGAGGGCCTGGTGGCCGCCGGCCTGACCCGCGCCAACGTCTCCCTGGACACCCTCGACCGCGCCCGGTACGCCGCCATCACCCGCCGCGACCGCCTCCCCGCGGTGCTCGCCGGGCTCGAGGCCGCCGACCGCGCCGGGCTGCGGCCGCTCAAGGTGAACACCGTGCTCATGCGCGGGGTCAACGACGACGAGGCCGTGCCGCTGCTGCGCTGGGCGCTCGAGCACGGGTACCGCCTGCGGTTCATCGAGCAGATGCCGCTAGGCCCGCGCGAGTCGTGGGACCGGTCCGAGATGGTCACCGCCGCGGAGATCCTCGCGTCGCTGCGCGGCGCCTTCGACCTGGTCGAGCAGCCCGGCCTGGTGCGCGGCGCGGCGCCCGCCCAGACCTGGACCGTGGACGGCGGCGGGCCTGACGGCTCCTGGGACGTCGGCGTGGTCGCCTCTGTCACGAACCCGTTCTGCGGGAACTGTGACCGTGTGCGGCTCACCTCCGACGGCCGGCTGCGCAACTGCCTGTTCGCGCTGCGGGAGACTAACCTGCTGGACCTGGTGCGCTCCGGGATGGACGATGCGAGCCTGGCCGACGTGTGGCGATCCGCGATGTGGGGCAAGACCGCGCAGCACGGGATCGAGACGGACGGGTTCGTGCAGCCGCGCCGCCCGATGAGCGCGATCGGAGGATGAGCGATGAGTGAGCTCGTGACGGGAACCGTGCGGGTGAGGGTCCGCTACTTCGCCGGGGCAGGCGCCGCCGCCAAGGTCGACGAGGAGCACGTGGACGTCGCCGAGGGCTCGCTGGTCAGCGGGGTGCTCGAGGTCGTGGGCGCGCAGCGCGGACCCGACCTGGCCCGTGTCATCGCCGCGAGCAGCGTGCTGGTCGACGGCGTGCAGGACCGAGAGCGCAGCCACCCGGTGCGTGACGGGCTGACCATCGACGTGCTGCCGCCCTTCGCGGGCGGCTGAGAGCGCGGGCGAGGGAACGGGCGCCCGTCAGGGGCAGGCGACCCACTCGTCGCCGCCGTCGGCCAAGACCTGCCGCTTCCACACCGGGAGCTGGTGCTTGACCTCGTCCACCAGCAGCGCCGCCGCCGCGAATGCCTCTGCCCGGTGGGCCGCCGACACCGCGACCGCGAGGGCGCACTCCCCCACGGCGAGGACGCCGATGCGATGCGAGACCGCCACGGCGTCGACGTCGCAGCGGGCCGTGACCTCGGCGACCACGCGTGCGAGAACCTCCCCCGCCGACGGGTGCGCCACGTACTCGATGGACGTGACGCCGCGTCCTCCGTCGTGGTCGCGGACGTCGCCGGAGAAGGTCACGACCGCGCCGGCCTGCGCGCAGGCCACCGCGTCGGCATGGGCGGCCACGCTGAGCACGGCGTCGGTGACGTCGGCGCGCACGACGCGGCGGGCGGGCGGGTGCACACGCGAGGTGTCGCGCGTCGCCGCGGGGGCCGGGGCGTCCGGGGCGAGCGCGGGATGGTCCTGGTGGGGGTCAGGACGGCCGGCCTCGGCCACCGTGTCGTGCGTCATGTGGCCAGCCTAGGCACGAAGTCCCCCATCGCTGTGGGACCTGAGGCCGCCAGGCCCGCGGACGCGCCCGCTCGCCCGGAAGGCCTATTGCCACGGGAATTCCCGTGCGAAGAATTCAGGTCATCCCATCAATACATTAGGCAAAGGTGTTGTTGTTAAATGCGCAAGAGGGACTTTAGACCCCTTCAGTAATTCATTCCGCCTCCACAATCCTTCCACCAGCAATCTGCGCAGCGCCCCCGTCCAGGACGCCCGCCGGAAGGACTCGACGATGACCCAGACGGCCACCCCCAGGCCCACCCTCCTCGGGGCGCCCGTGCCCCGACGCTCATTCATGAAGTGGAGCGCCGCCGCCGGTGGCGCCGCAGCGGCCGTGGGCATCGGCGCCCACTACGGCCTGATCCCCCTGCCCACCGCCTCCGCAGAGCCCTCCACCGGCGACGACGCCGGCGAGAAGGTCGTGTGGAACTCCTGCAACGTCAACTGCGGCTCCCGCTGCCCGTTGCTGATGACCGTCGTCGACGGCGCCATCACCCGCATCGACGCCGACCCCACGGGCGACGACGAGCTCGGCAGCCAGCAGATCCGCGCCTGCGTGCGCGGTCGGTCCATCCGCCAGCGCATCTACAGCCCCGACCGCCTGAAGCACCCGATGAAGCGGGTCGGCAAGCGCGGCGCGGGCGAGTTCGAGCAGATCACCTGGGAGGAGGCGTTCGACACGATCGCCGACTCCCTCAAGAAGACCCTCGACGAGTACGGCAACGAGGCCGTGTACGTGCAGTACGGCTCAGGCACGACAGGGGCGAATGCCTCCGGTGGAACGTCCGTGTCGCGGCTCATGAACCTGCTCGGCGGCAACCTCGGCTATTACGGCACCTACAGCACGTCGCAGATCAACGCCGCCACCCCGTACACCTACGGGGTGGAGCGGGAGACGAACAACTCCTTCAACGACGCCATCAACACCAAGCTGCTCGTGCTCTGGGGCAACAACCCCCACGAGACGCGGATGAGCGGCGGTGGCGAGCTCTACATCGCACAGCAGGCCAAGGAGATCGGCGGCGCCAAGGTCATCGTGATCGACCCGCGCCAGTCCGACACGGCCGTGACGATGGCTGACGAATGGGTTCCACTGCGTCCCGGGACCGACGGCGCGCTCGTGGCCGGCATGGCCCACGTCATGGTCACGGAGGGCCTGCACGACCAGGCGTTCCTGGACACCTACTGCGTGGGGTTCGACGAGGAGCACCTGCCGGAGAGCGCGAAGCCGGGCAGCTCCTACAAGGCCTACCTGCTGGGAGACGGCCCCGACGGGGTTGAGAAGACCCCGGAGTGGGCCGCGCCCATCACAGGCGTCCCGGCCGCGACCATCCGTCGGCTCGCCCGCGAGATCGCCCAGGCCAAGCCGTGCGCGATCGTGCAGGGCTGGGGACCGCAGCGGCACGCGAACGGCGAGGCGACGGTCCGGGCCATCTACCTTCTGGCCGCGATGACCGGCAACGTCGGCCTCTCGGGCGGCGGCCTCGGCGCACGGGAGGGCAACTACACGATTCCGACCGCGCGCTTCCCCGGGGGCACCAACCCGATCGCCACGAAGATCTCCTGCTTCACGTGGACCGACGCGATCGAGCGTGGGCCGGAGATGACGGCCACCGCCGACGGAGTGCGGGGCAAGGACAAGCTCGACGTCCCGATCAAGTTCATCTGGAACCACGCGAGCAACACGCTGATCAACCAGCACTCCGACATCAACCGAACGATCAAGCTGCTCGAGGACGACTCGCTCTGCGAGATGATCGTCGTGATCGACAACCAGCTGTGCGCCTCGGCGAAGTTCGCCGACATCCTCCTGCCGGACGTCTCCAACGCGGAGCTCACGGACCTCATCCCCAGCGGTTACTCGGGTGACCTGGCATACGCGATCCTCGCCCAGAAGGCGATCGAGCCGCTTTTCGAGTGCCGCTCGACGTACGACATCTGCGCCGAGATCGCCGACCGCATGGGCATCAAGGACAAGTTCACCGAGGGCAAGACGCTCGACGAGTGGGTGGAGCAGCTCGTCGCCGACAGCCAGAAGGCGATCGATGGATTCCCTAGCTACGACGAGCTGGCCACCCGGGGAATCTGGCGTAAGGCCAACCCGGCGGGCTTCACCGTCGGCCTCAAGAAGTTCCGCGACGACCCGGTGGCGAACCCGCTGAAGACGCCGTCCGGGAAGATCGAGATCTACTCCGAGCGCCTGCAGGAGATCGCGGACACCTGGGAGGGCGTCGACGGCGAGATCCCGGCCATCCCCGCGTACGTCCCGTCGTGGGAGGGCCATGACGATCCGCTGACCAGCACCTATCCGCTGCAGATGATCGGGCACCACTACAAGTCGAGGACGCACTCGAGCTACGGCAACGTGGCGTGGCTCAAGGAGGCCCACCCCCAGGTGGTGTGGGTCAACACGCTCGACGCCAAGGCGCGTGGCATTGAGAACGACGACGTGGTCCACGTGTTCAACGACCGCGGCCGCATCGAGCTCCTGGCCCGTGTCACGACTCGCATCGCACCCGGGGTCCTGTCTGTCCCGCAGGGCGCCTGGTACGCGCCCGACAAGGACGGCGTGGACAAGGGCGGAAGCACGAACACCCTGACGTCCTGGCACCCGTCGCCCCTGGCGAAGGGCAACCCGCAGCACACCAACCTCGTGCAGATTGAGAAGGCCTGATCATGGCGAAGCAGCTGGGCTTCTATTTCGACCAGACCCTGTGCACCGGGTGCAAGGCCTGCCAGGTCGCCTGCAAGGACAAGAACGACCTGCCCGTCGGGGTCACCTGGCGGCGCGTGGCCGAGTACTCCGGCGGCACCTGGCGCCAGGACGGCGACACGTTCACCCCCAACGTGTTCACCTACTACACCTCCATCTCCTGCAACCACTGCGACGACCCGCAGTGCGTCACGGTCTGCCCCACCACCGCCATGCACAAAGACGAGCACGGCATCGTCACCATCGACGACGGCAAGTGCGTCGGCTGCCGCTACTGCGAATGGGCCTGCCCCTACGGAGCCCTGCAGTACGACAAGGACGCCGGCGTCATGACCAAGTGCGACCTGTGCATCGACCGCGTCAACGCCGGCGAGCAACCCGCCTGCGTCGCCGCCTGCCCCTCCCGAGCCCTCGAGTTCGGCGAGATCGACGAGCTGCGCGCCAAGTACGGCGACACCGCAGCCATCGAACCCCTGCCCGACCCCGCCATGACCCGCCCCAACCTGGTCATCACCCCGCACCGCGACGCCCAGCCCACCGGCCACGGCACCGGCGCCATCGGCAACCCCGAGGAGATCTGATGAACGTCCACGAGCTGCCGCTGGTGGCCTTCACCATCCTCGCCCAGATGTCCGTCGGATCCTTCGTCGTGCTGGGCGTCATCCACCTGTTCGGCATCCGCAAGCACGGCCACGGCGCGGTCGACAAGCTGTCCGACCCGGCCCTCTACGCCATCGGCCCGGCCATGGTCCTGGGCCTGATCGCGTCGATCTTCCACCTGGGCAGCCCCATGAACGCCCTCAACACCATCAACCACCTCGGTTCGAGCTGGTTGAGCCGGGAGATCTTCTTCGGCTCCGCCTTCGCGTGCATGGGCGCGGTCTTCGCCGTCGTCCAGTGGCGCCGCTGGCTCACGCCGCTGCTGCGCCAGATCCTGGCGGGCGCGACCGCCCTGGTGGGGCTGGTGCTGGTCTACAGCATGTCGATGGTCTACATGCTGCCGACCGTGCCCGCGTGGAACCACTGGGCCACCCCGGTCACGTTCTTCACGACCACCTTCCTGCTCGGGGCCCTGGCCGTGGGCGCGGCCCTCGTCATCGTCTACACGTACCGCCAGCGCACGACGGCGACGGCCGGGTCCACGGACGCGGTCGCCACCGAGACGGGCACGGAGGCGTCGGGCGGCGTTGACGTCGCCACCGCCGTGGTCGTCGAGATCGACGACCAGACTCGTGCCTCGACGAACGCCCTGCTGCGCTCGAGCCTGCGGATGATCGCCGCGGCCTCGATCGTGCTGCTGGGCATCGAGTTCGTGGTGCTGCCCACGTACGCGCTGGACCTGGCCACGGGGAACGCCAACGCGCAGGCCTCCGCCGCCACCCTCATGACGGCCGGCGGCGCCGTCCTGCTGACCCGCCTCATCCTGGTCTTCCTGGGCGCGGGCCTGCTGGGCTTCTTCCTGTACCGCTCCGCCGCTCGTGGCCACCAGCGCCACCTGGTCTACCTGGCCACCAGCGCGTTCGTGCTGGTCTTCGCCTCGGAGACCATCGGCCGCATCCTGTTCTACTCCTCGTTCGACCGCATCGGCATCTGATCAGACCCACCGGCGCCCCGGACCTCCTCGCGAGGCCCGGGGCGCCGTTTTTTTGCTTAGTCCCGGAACTCGCCGGTGAAAGAGGTCCCAGAAACTGAGGTAATGCTTCCCTCATATTTCACGGGACAGCGCGGAACAAATGTCGTGTCAGGGACCTAGGGCCTGAAAGTTGAGCGCCACCAGCACAAACAATCATCCAAAACGCACAGTGTGCTCCCCCTTCGACTGCTGGGCGGGCGTCTTGCCGGAAGGACCGATGACGATGACCGACATGGCCACCAGGCCCACTCCCCTCGAAACGCCCGTCCCACGACGGTCGTTCATGAAGTGGAGCGCCGCAGCAGGCGGCGCCGCTGCCGCCGTGGGCGTCGGAGCCCACTACGGCCTGCTCCCGGTGGCGAGTGCGTCCGCCGAGCCCTCCGGCGGCGACGACGCCGGCGAGAAGGTCGTGTGGAGCTCCTGCAACGTCAACTGCGGCTCCCGCTGCCCGTTGCTCATGACTGTCGTGGACGGCCAGATCGTCCGCGTCGACTCCGACCCCACGGGCGACGACGAGATGGGCACCCAGCAGATCCGCGCGTGCGTGCGCGGCCGCTCGATCCGCCAGCGCATCTACAACCCCGACCGCCTGAAGCACCCCATGAAGCGGGTCGGCAAGCGCGGCTCGGGCGAGTTCGAGCAGATCACCTGGGAAGAGGCGTACGACACGATCGCCGCCTCCCTCAAGAAGACCATCGAGAAGTACGGCAACGAGGCCGTCTACCTCAACTACGGCACGGGCGCCCTGGGCGGCACCGTCGCCAAGAGCTGGCCGCCGGCGTCGAGCCCCATCGCGCGCCTGATGAACTGCATGGGCGGCTACCTCAACCACTACGGCACGTACAGCACCGCGCAGATCTCCGCGGCCACGCCGTACACCTACGGCGCCGGCGCCGGGAACAACAGCTTCGACGACATCGTCCACAGCAAGCTCGTGGTGCTGTGGGGCAACAACCCCCACGAGACCCGCATGAGCGGCGGCGGCGAGACGTTCGTGACGCAGACGGCCAAGCGCCAGAGCGACACCAAGTTCATCGTGATCGACCCGCGGTACACGGACACCGCCGTGAGCATCGCCGACGAGTGGGTCCCGCTGCGGCCGGGCACGGACGCGGCCCTGGTGGCCGGGCTCGCGCACGTGATGATCAGCGAGAACCTGCACGACCAGGAGTTCCTCGACACGTACTGCGTGGGCTTCGACGAGGAGCACCTGCCCGAGGGCGCCCCCGCCGGCGGCTCGTACCACAGCTATGTCATGGGCTTGGGCCGCGACGGCGTCGAGAAGACGCCCGAGTGGGCCGCCACTATCACCGGCATCCCCGCGAGCCGCATCGTCCAGCTGGCCCGCACCATCGCACAGGCCAAGCCGTGCGCGATCGTGCAGGGCTGGGGTCCGCAGCGCCACGCCAACGGCGAGAACAGCGCCCGCGCGGTCATGCTGCTCGCGGCGCTCACCGGCAACGTCGGCATCACGGGGGGTGGCACCGGCGCCCGTGAGGGCTCCTACCAGCTGTCGCTGTCCGCCTTCCCGACGCTGACGAACCCGGTCAAGACCTCGATCCCGGTGTTCCTGTGGACCGACGCGATCGAGCGCGCCACCGAGATGACGGCGACGGCCGACGGCATCCAGGGCAAGGACCGCCTCGAGGTGCCGATCAAGTTCATCTGGAACTACGCGGGCAACGCGCTGATCAACCAGCACTCCGACGCCAACCGCACCGCGAGGCTCCTCGAGGACGAGTCGCTCTGCGAGATGATCGTCGTGATCGAGAACCAGATGACCGCCTCGGCGAAGTTCGCCGACATCCTGCTGCCGGACGTGTCCAACAGCGAGCAGCCGGACCTCGTCACGCAGGGCAGCGCCGGCAGCCTGGGCTACCTGATCTTCGCCGACCAGGTCATCGAGCCGCTCTTCGAGTGCCGCACCGTCTACGAGATGTGCACCGAGATCGCCGACCGGATGGGCGTGAAGGCCGAGTTCACCGAGGGGATGACCCAGGAGGACTGGCTGCGCAAGGTCTACGCGGAGAGCCAGGCCAAGGAGCCAGACCTGCCCAGCTTCGAGGAGCTGCGCGAGAAGGGGATCTTCAAGAAGAAGAACCCCGCGGGCACCGTCATCGGCCTCCAGGCGTTCCGCGAGGACCCGGTGGCCAACCCCCTGAAGACGCCGTCCGGCAAGATCGAGATCTACTCCTCGCTGCTGCAGAAGCTCGACGAGACGTGGACCCTCCCCGAGGGCGACCGCATCACGCCGCTGCCCGAGTACACCCCCACGTGGGAGGGCGCCGAGCTGGCCGGCACGGGCGACGCCCCGCTGCAGATGATCGGGCACCACTACAAGTCGAGGACGCACTCGACGTACGGGAACGTCGCCTGGATGCAGGAGGCCCACCCGCAGCTGGTGTGGGTCAACACGCTCGACGCGAAGGCCCGCGGCATCGAGAACGGCGACGTGGTGCAGGTGTTCAACGAGCGTGGCCGCATCGAGCTCAAGGCCCACGTGACCTCCCGCATCGCCCCCGGGGTCGTCTCCGTCCCCCAGGGCGCCTGGTACGCGCCCGACAAGGACGGCGTGGACAAGGGCGGATGCACCAACACCCTGACCTCCTGGCACCCGTCGCCCCTGGCGAAGGGCAACCCGCAGCACACCAACCTCGTGCAGATTGAGAAGGCCTGATCATGGCGAAGCAGCTGGGCTTCTATTTCGACCAGACCCTGTGCACCGGGTGCAAGGCCTGCCAGGTCGCCTGCAAGGACAAGAACGACCTGCCCGTCGGGGTCACCTGGCGGCGCGTGGCCGAGTACTCCGGCGGCACCTGGCGCCAGGACGGCGACACGTTCACCCCCAACGTGTTCACCTACTACACCTCGATCTCCTGCAACCACTGCGACGACCCGCAGTGCGTCACGGTCTGCCCCACCACCGCCATGCACAAGGACGAGCACGGCATCGTCACCATCGACGACGGCAAGTGCGTCGGCTGCCGCTACTGCGAATGGGCCTGCCCCTACGGAGCCCCGCAGTACGACAAGGACGCCGGCGTCATGACCAAGTGCGACCTGTGCATCGACCGCGTCAACGCCGGCGAGCAACCCGCCTGCGTCGCCGCCTGCCCCTCCCGAGCCCTCGAGTTCGGTGAGATCGACGAGCTGCGCGCCAAGTACGGCGACACCGCAGCCATCGAACCCCTGCCCGACCCCGCCATGACCCGCCCCAACCTGGTCATCACCCCGCACCGCGACGCCCAGCCCACCGGCCACGGCACCGGCGCCATCGGCAACCCCGAGGAGATCTGATGAACGTCCACGAGCTGCCGCTGGTGGCCTTCACCATCCTCGCCCAGATGTCCGTCGGATCCTTCGTGATCCTCGGCCTGGTGCAGTTGAGCCTTGTCCGCAAGCACGGCCAGGAGGCGGTGGACAAGCTCTCCGGGCCCGCCCTCTACGCCATCGGCCCGGCGATCGTGCTCGGCTTGATCGCGTCGATATTCCACCTGGGCAACCCGATGAACGCCCTGAACGCGATCAACCACCTCGGCTCGAGCTGGCTCAGCCGGGAGATCTTCTTCGGCTCCGCCTTCGCCGGCCTGGGCGCCGTGTTCGCCGTGGTCCAGTGGCGCCGCTGGCTCACGCCCCTGCTGCGCCAGATCCTCGCCGGGGCCACCGCCCTCGTCGGCCTCGCCCTCGTGCTCTCGATGTCGATGGTCTACATGCTTCCCAGCGTCCCGGCGTGGAACCACTGGGCCACCCCGGTCACGTTCTTCACCACGACGTTCCTGCTGGGCGCGCTCGCCATCGGCGCGGCCTTCGTGGTCGTGTACGCCGTCCGCAAGCACAAGCACGCGGATGTGGACGAGGCGACCGGCGCGCTGCTCCGCACGTCTCTCCGGCGCATCGCCGCCTCGTCCATCGTGCTGCTGGGCATCGAGTTCGTGGTGCTGCCCACGTACGCGCTGGACCTGGCCACGGGCGACGTCCACGCGCAGGCCTCCGCCGCCACCCTCATGACGGCCGGCGGCGCCGTCCTGCTCACCCGGCTCGCCCTGGTCTTCCTGGGCGCGGGCCTGCTGGGCTTCTTCCTGTACCGCTTCGCCTTCCGCGGCAAGGAGCGCCACCTGGTCTACCTGGCCACGAGCGCGTTCGTGCTGGTCCTCGCCTCGGAGACCATCGGCCGCATGCTGTTCTACTCCTCGTTCGACCGCATCGGCATCTGAGCACCTCCCTCCTCCTGCAAGGCGGCATCTCATGAGCACCACCCTCGACGGGAACCGGCTGGTCGGCACGCGGCTCGACGCGTTCGCCGCGGCGTACGGCTTCCTCTCCCGGCTGTTCCTGGCTCCGGCCGACGCCGAGCTGTGCGCCCGGCTCTCCGAGCCCGGCCTGCTGGACGAGTGGCCGCTTGAGGCGGATGACGCCACGACGGAAGGGCTGCGGCTGCTCGGCAGCGCGGTCGGGGCCGGGGGCGCCGAGCCCTCGGCGGACCCGACCGCGCTGCACCGGGACTACCAGGCGCTGTTCGTGGGCCCGGGCCACCTGCTGGCCACGCCCTACGAGTCGGTCTACCGGACCGTGGACCGCTTGCTGTTCGACGAGCCGACGCTGCAGGTCCGGGCGACATACCGGGCCTTCGGGCTCGAGGCGCCCCGCCTGCACCGGGAGCCGGACGACCACCTGGGCCTGGAGCTGCACTTCCTCAGCGTGCTGTGCCTGCGCGGCCTCGACGCGCTCTCGCAGGACGACGGGCCGATGCTCGACTCGATCTTCGCCGCGCACTCGGCCTTCCTGACCGACCATCTGCTGGCCTGGGCGCCTGAGTGCCTGGACCTGGTGACGGAGCACGCCCGCACGGACTTCTACCGGGGCGCCGCGGCGCTCACGCGGGGAGCCCTCGAGCAGGCGAAGGCGTGCTTCGTGGGATGACCGCACTCAGCCAGGCCGCGTCCGACGGGATCGCGCCACTGCTGCGCTGGCTCGACCGGCTCCCGGAGCCTGTCGACCTGATGCTGGTGTGCGCCGAGCACCAGTCTGAGGTGGCGGGCCACCACCCCGGCGCGGCGGTGGTCCGGTTGGACGCGTGCCTGGCCGACCTGCCCGCCTCCGCGTTGCTCGAGCTCGTGCTGCGCGGCACACGGGTGGAGGCCCGGCTCGAGGGGTGCGAGCGCCCCGACCTCGCGGCGCGGAGCGTCGACGACGCGAACCGGCTGTTGACGTCGTGCGCGCGCCCCGAGCGGGTGGCACTCTCTTCATCCCGCGCCGGCGCCGGCGCCGAGGACCCCGTGCTCGACGTGCGGGCGCTACCCCTCCCCCGCAGGGCGCTGCTCTCGATGAGCGCCGGGCCTAGCGGCGCAGCCGCCGCGCGCCCCCCGCGCGCCGCCACCGAGCGTGAGCGGATGCTCGACGCCCTGCGCTCCCTCACGGCGCCTCCACCGCGCGTCAGGCCCGCTCCCGGGTCGGGATCCGAGCCACCCGCCCGCCCGCGGCAGCCTCGTCAGCGCGACACGCTGGACCAGCACCCCGCCCCTAGCGCGATGCTCGCCGCCTCCGGCTGCACCGGTTGCGGCGTGTGCGTCCAGTCCTGCCCCGCGGACGCCCTGCGCCTGGAGGGCTCCCCCGCCGACGACGGCCGCGTCCGGGTCACGCTGCGCCACCTGCCCGCCTCGTGCCTGGACTGCGGCGAGTGCGTCGCGCGATGCCCCCACGGAGCCCTCGAGTCCACCGGGCGGCACACCTGGGCCGGCCTGCTCGCCTGCCTGCCGCAGTTCCTCGCCTCGGAGGTGCTGCGGGAGTGCGCGCGCTGCGCCGAGCCCTTGCCCTCCGACTCGACTGGCTCGCTGTGCGAGATCTGCGCGTTCCGCCGGGCGAACCCGTTCGGCGCCCGGCTGCCCCCCGGGGTCGCCCCCGGGGTCGCCCCCGCGCTGGCGGGCGGCGCCCCGGCGGACGGCGAGGCCCTGGGCGGCGGATAGCCTGGCGGGATGAGCGTCATCCGCGAGCTCCGGGAGCTGCTGAGACTGCCGGGGTTCCGTCGGTTGTTCGTCGTCCGCCTGAGCAGCCAGGCCGGGGACGGCCTCTTCCAGGTGGGCCTGGCGACCCTCTTCTTCTTCAACCCCGAGCAGCAGTCGACCGCCGGGGACGTCGCGATCGCGTTCGCCGTCCTCCTGCTGCCGTTCACGATCGTCGGCCCGTGGGCCGGGGTGCTGCTCGATCTGTGGCGGCGCCGTCAGGTGCTGCTGGTGGGCAACCTGGTGCGGGCGGCCATCGCGGTGGTCATCGCCGTGCTCATGGTCACCACGGGCGTCGGCCCGGCCGTGTACGTCCTGGCCCTCCTGGCGCTGTCGGTCAACCGGTTCCTGCTGTCCGCGCTGTCCGCCTCGCTGCCGCGCGTGGTGGACGGGCCGCTGCTCCTGACGGCCAACTCGTTGACCCCGACGCTCGGCGCCGGCGCGGTGGGCGTCGGCGGGGGCATCGGACTCGGGCTCGGGCTGCTGCTCCCCGACGGCCCGGCCAGCGACGCCGCAGCCGTGGTGCTGGCCTGCGTGGTGTACACCCTGGCCGGGTGCCTGGCGCTGCGCATCGGGCGCGACGAGCTCGGCCCTGAGACGGTCGCCAGCTCGTCACGGGTGCTCGCGCGGGTGCGCCAGATGAGCCGGGACCTCGCGGACGGGGCGCGCCACCTCATCGCCCGACGCACCCCGGCGGCCGCCCTCACGGTGATGGCGACCTCGCGGTTCCTCTACGGCGTGACGTTCATCGCCAGCATCCTGATCAGCCGCAACCTGCTGGCCGACCCCCGGGACGCGGCCGCGGGCCTGGCGGTCTTCTCGCTGGTCCTCACCGCGTCGGCGGTGGGCTTCGTCCTCGCCGCGGTGCTCACGCCCGTGCTGTCGCCCCGCACCGGGCCGCACGCCTGGATCACGCTGTGCATGCTCCTCGCCGCGGCGACCCAGACGGTGCTGGCGTTCACCGTGTCCCGGGTCCCGCTGCTGCTGTGCGCCGTCGCGCTGGGGCTGGCGGCGCAGGGCGCGAAGATCGCCGTCGACACCATCGTCCAGCGGGACACAGCCGACGAGTTCCGTGGCCGCGCGTTCGCGCTCTACGACGTCTTGTACAACGCGGCGTTCGTGGGGGCCGCCGGTCTCGCGGCGCTGACGCTGAACGACACCGGCTGGTCGCGGCCCGTCTTCGCGGCCCTCGCAGTGGGCTACCTGGCCGCGGCGCTGGGCTACCGGGCCGTGACGGCGCGAGCCGTCGCCGCACGCCGCGCCGACGGGCTGGAGCCCCTCCCGCGGGCTGTTCGGACGCCGGGCGCCGAGGGCGCCTGAAGGCCCTCTCCGGGGGCGCGGTCGCCAAGGATCGTGCGTAGTCTCGCCAAGGTGAGCGAACTCTCATCTGAGGTGCTGCGAACGGCGTTGGCGGGGGTTCCGGGGGGTCCGCGCGGGATCCTTCCGCTGCCCGATGTGACCGGTGACCTGCACGCCCGGGCGGTCATCGCCAGCGACCTCTCGTTCACGATCTCCGATCCGCACTCGGCGGACGACCCCATCATCTGGGTGAACCCCGCGTTCGAGCGCGTCACCGGGTACTCCGCCACCGACATGGTCGGTCGCAACTGCCGGGTGCTGCAGGGCCCGCGCACCGACCGCACCGTCGTCGCCCGCATCCACGAGGCCCTGCAACAGGGCCACACCGTCGCGGACACGCTGCTCAACTACCGCAAGGACGGCTCCCCGTTCTGGAACCAGGTGGTGATCAGCCCTGTCTACGACGCGGACGGCCGGCTCACCCACCACGTGGGCATCCAGGCGGACGTCACCGCCCGCGTGGAGCAGGAGCGCGCCCGGGAGGCCGCCCTCGGCGAGGCTCAGGCCGCCCGCGCGCGCCTGCACCTGCTCGCGCAGGTCAGCGAGGAGCTCGCCCGCCGGCTCGACTACGACGACGCGCTCGTGGCCCTCGCCGAGATCGCCGTCTCCCGCCTGGCCACCTGGGGGTTCGTGGTCATCACCAACGAGCGGGGCCGGCTCGAGCGGCTCCACGTGGCGGCACGGCACCCGGTGCGCGCCCAGGACGCCCACGACCTCGAACAGGGCGACCCGTCCTGGCTCATGCGCTCCGCGGTCTTCGAGCTGGCGCGCACCGACGATCGCCGGTTCGACGCCCAGCCGTTCGCCATCGACGTCGAGGCCCTCGCCTCGCAGGTGCCCGGCCACCGCCTCGAGCTGCTGCGCCGCCTGGGCCTGGGCTCCGCGCTGGCCGTCCCGCTGCGCGCCCGCGACGGCTTCATCGGCGCCCTGTGCCTCATGCACGACGCCCTGGACGGGTTCACCGCCGAGGATGTGGTGACCGCCGCGCACGTCGGCCAACGGGCCGCCCTGGCGCTCGACAACGTGCGCCTCTACCTGCGCGAGCGCTCGGCCGCCCTCACCCTGCAGCACAGCCTGCTGCCCGACGTGCCCACCGTCCCCGGGCTCGACGTCGCGGCGTCCTACCTTCCGGCGCTGCACCGCGCCGAGGTGGGCGGCGACTGGTTCGACGTTCTGCCCCTGCCGGACGGCGCCATCGGCCTGGCCGTCGGAGACGTCGTGGGCCACGACCTCGGCGCGGCGGCGTCGATGGGGCAGCTGCGCTCGGTGCTCCGCTCCCACGCGTGGAGCGGCGCCCGGGCGGGCCGGGTCATCGCGCACCTCGACGAGCTGGTGCGCGGGCTCGGCATGGCCGACCTCGCCACCTGCGTGTACCTGCGGCTCGAGCCGTCGGGCGCGTCCGACCCGACCGCGGACCGGCTCACCTACTCCCGGGCCGGGCACCCGCCGCCGCTGATCCGGCTGCCCGGCGGCGAGGTCCGCCCGCTCGACCAGGCGCTCACCACGCCCGTGGGCGTCGTCAATCCCCGGTCGCCCGACCCGCAGGCCGAGGTCGAGCTGCCGCGCGGCGCGATGCTCGTGGTCTATACCGACGGGCTCATCGAGCGACGGGACCGGTCCCTCAAGGACGGCATCGACGACCTCGTGCGTGCCCTGGCCGCCGTGTCCGACGACGCGTGCGCCGCCGACGTGCGCGATCAGCTCGTCGGGAGGTTCGTCGGCGCCGAGCAGGAGGACGACGTGTGCGTCCTGGTGGTGCGCCGGCCCGTCGGGGTCAGCCCTGAGCCGCCTGACGGGCCTCCCACCAGGTGAGGAGCTCCTGACGGGCGACGTCCTCTCCGAGTGGCCCACGGTCCATCCGCAACTCGAGCAGGTGCCGGTACGCGGCCCCCACGTCGCGGCCGGGCCCGATGCCCAGCACGTCCATGATCTGCTGCCCGTCCAGGTCGGGACGGATCGAGGCCAGCTCCTCCTGCTCGCGCAGCTGGGCGATCCGCGCCTCGAGGTCGTCGTACGCGCCCGACAGCCGCTCGGCCTTGCGCCGGTTGCGAGTGGTGCAGTCGGAGCGGGTCAACCGGTGCAGGCGCTCCAGCAGCGGCCCCGCGTCCGTCACGTAGCGGCGCACCGCCGAGTCCGTCCAGCCGCCGTCGCCGTAGCCGTGGAACCGCAGGTGCAGCTCGGTCAGGCGCGAGACGGCCTGCACGGTCGCCTTGTCGAACCGCAGGGCCTTGAGCCGGCGGGCCACGAGCTTCGCGCCGACCACCTCGTGGTGGTGGAAGCTCACGCCGCCGCCGTCCTCGAACCGGCGGGTCGCGGGCTTGCCGATGTCGTGCAGCAGCGCGGCGATGCGCAGCACCAGGTCCGGGCCGGGCACCGGGCCCTCGGGTCCGGTCTCCAGGGCGATGGCCTGCTCGAGCACGGTGAGGGAGTGCTGGTAGACGTCCTTGTGCCGGTGGTGCTCGTCGATCTCGAGCCGCAGCGCGGGCAGCTCGGGCAGCACGTGCTCCGCGAGACCAGTGTCCACGAGCACCTCCAGCCCGGGGCGCGGAACAGGGGCCAGCAGCAACTTGGTGAGCTCGTCCCGCACCCGCTCCGCCGAGACGATCGAGATGCGGTCCGACATCTCCCGGATCGCGGCCAGGGCGTCCTCGTCGACGGCGAACCCGAGCTGTGCGGCGAACCGCGCGGCGCGCATCATCCGCAGCGGGTCGTCGTCGAAGGACTGGCGGGCGGCCACCGGCGTCCGCAGCCTGCGGGCGGCGAGGTCGGACAACCCGTCGAAGGGGTCCACGAACGTGAGCTCGGGCAGCCGCACCGCCATCGAGTTCACAGTGAAGTCGCGCCGCGAGAGGTCGCCCTCGAGCGAGTCGCCGAAGACGACCTCGGGCTTGCGCGACGCGGGGTCGTAGGCGTCGGTGCGGTAAGTCGTGACCTCCACGACCACGTCCTCGCCGCCGTTGCGGCGCCCGTGCCTCCGCGCGCCGATCGTGCCGAACTCCCGGCCGATGTCCCAGTGGGCGTCGCCCCATCGGGCCAGCAGCGCCTCGGTCTCGTCCGGTGACGCCGACGTCGTGAAGTCGAGGTCCGCGCTCACCCGGCCCAGGAACGCGTCGCGCACCGGCCCGCCCACCAGGGCCAGCTCGTGGCCGGCCTCACGGAACACCTCGCCGAGCTCGATCGCCGCCGGAGCGAGGTCGGCGAGGACGCTGAGAGCACGCCGCTGCAGGGCGAGGAGGGCGGTCTGATCGGTGGTCGGCACAACGTCCAAGCCTGCCAGACGTCGCTGGGCGTGAAAGCCGGATACGGAGAAGTCGTTACAGTGGCGACATGTCGAGCCCAGCGCACCCCGCGCGACCGGGTGGCGTCCCGGCGCCTCCGGGGGGACACGCGCTCCGGATCGACCCGGACGCCGTCTCCACGCGGGTGCTGCCCAACGCGCTGCCGGTGGTGGATGAGACCTCCGCCGGCGGCCTTGTCGTGCACACGGTCGACGGCGTGCTGCACGCCGCGGTCATCGCGCGCCGCAACCGCGCGGGCCGGCTCGAGTGGTGCCTGCCGAAGGGACACCTCGAGGGCGTCGAGACGCCCGAGGAGGCCGCGGTGCGGGAGATCGCCGAGGAGACCGGGATCATCGGCGAGGTCGTGCGCCGGCTGGGCGTCATCGACTACTGGTTCACCGGGGACGACCGCCGCGTGCACAAGGTCGTCCACCACTTCCTGCTCGGCGCCGTGGGCGGCGAGCTCACCGTCGAGGGGGACCCCGACGGTGAGGCGGAGGACGTCGAGTGGGTCGCCATCACCGACCTGCCCGCACGCCTCGCCTACCCGAACGAACGACGACTAGCGGAGGCCGCCCACGCGGTCCTCGTCGGCGAGGCATGAACCGTCCCCTTCTCACCATGACGTCCAGGCAGCACGCACATCAAGCGCTCCTGGCCGCCCTCGCCGTGCTCGTGGCGCTGCTCGGCGTGCTGGCGCCGGTGCTCCCGGACGGCGGGACCGCGCACGCCGCGCCCGCCGAGGGCGACCTCACCGTCGACGTGGCCGTGACCGCCGTGCAGCCCCAGGTGCTGGCCCTCGACCAGGACCTCACCGTCACCGCGGTGGTCCACAACGCCAGCGCCGAGCCCATCGAGTCCCCGCGCGCGACGCTGCGCATCAGCCGGTACCGGCTCGCCAGCAGCGAGCGGCTGTCCGCGTGGACCGAGTCGGGCCCCCGTGACGACGCCGGGAGCCCGGTGACGACGATCGAGCTGGAAGGCCCGCTCGCGCCCGGCGCGAGCGCCCAGGTGGTGCTCACCGTCCCCTCGTCCTCGATCGGGCTGCTGCGCTCGGCGTCGGCCTGGGGGCCGCGGGGGTTGTCCGTCGAGCTGAGCGACGGCTCGCGGCGGGTCGGGCTCGAGCGGACGTTCCTGCTGTGGGCGCCCTCGGACGACCCCGCCGACCTGCGCCAGGTCGCGGTCAACGTGCTGGTGCCCGTGGTGGGCGAGGGCCTGGCCTCCGAGGACCTCGACGCCCTGGAGGCCGCAGCGGCTGCCGACGACGACGCCGCGGCAGAGAGCGCTGACGCCGACGCGGCGGAGGGCGCCCACGAGACCGCGGCGCCGGACGGGGACCCCGCCGGCTCGAAGGGCGACGCGGCCGACGCCGTCGCCGGCCGCTCCTCGACCCGGTCGATCGACACGCTGACCGCCACCGGCGGGCGCCTCGACACGCTGCTGCAGGCCACGGCCGGCCAGCCGGCGGTCACCTGGGCGATCGACCCCGCGCTGCTGGACCAGGCGGCGACGGGCGGCGACGCGTCACGCGCCTGGCTGCAGCGCCTCACCACCGAGGCGGCCAGGACCGACGTGGTCGCGCTGCCCTGGTCCGACCCGGACATCGCGGCGATCGCGCACGGGCACGAGAGCCAGCTCCTGGACGTCGCGCTCGGCATCTCCTCCCCCGCCTCCACGCAGGTGCTGGGGCCCTCCCCCGACACGCTGCTGTGGCTCGCCGACACGACGCCCGACCAGGAGACCGCGGCCCTCGCCGCCCGGTCCCGCGCCGGAGCGCTCGTGGTGGGCTCGGACGTGCGCGGACCCGACGGCGACGCGCTGGTCTCGGACCCGACCACCCGGGTGGACGTGACCACCGGGCACGGGACCGCACGGCTGCTCGTGCCGAGCGCGACGCTCGACACCCTGCTCGCCACCCCCAACGACCTCCAGCCCGGCGCCACACCGGCCACCGTCGCCCAGCGAGCCCTCGCGGAGACCGCCGTCGCGGCGCGGGCCAGCACGGGCGACTCCGAGAGCCTGCTGGTCACGGCGCCGCGGGACTGGCAGCCCGACATCGCCCTGGCCCAGGCGCAGCTCAAGGCCCTGGCGTCGGCGCCATGGGTCCAGGTCGCCACCGCGACCGAGCTCGCCTCCGGGCGGGGCGAGGTCGCCACGCTGCCCGACGCGGTGAGCACCTCGACCGAGCTCTCCCCCGCCCACGTCAACGCGCTGGGCGGCGCCCGCGCCGACGTTTCGGGATTCGCCCAGGTGGTGCCCGAGCCCGCGCTGCTGCTCGACGGCCTCGACCGCCGGCTGCTCGCGCCGCTCGCCGTCGACTGGCGGTCCGACGTGGCCGGTCGCAAGTCCCTCGTCGACACGGTGCTGGCCGAGGCCCTCCAGCGGCGCAGCGGGCTCACCGTGCTGCTCAGCGAACAGGTCACCGTCGCCGCCAGCTCGAGCCAGATCCGGCTCGTGGTGCGGAACACCTTGGAGCAGCCGGCGACCGTCCGGGTCGAGATGCTGTCCCGGCAGTCCTGCCTCGCCGCGACAGGCTCGCCGGTGACCACCGTGGGCGCGGCCTCGGAGGAGGTCGTCATCGTGGACGTGCGCGCGACATCGGCGTGCGACGTGCTGGTCGACGTGGTCCTCCGCGCGGAGGACGGCACCCTCGTGTCCACGCCCGTCGCGTTCAGCGCGCGCGTGACACCCTCGATCGAGGACGTCGGGTTGAGCATCGTCGGCGCCCTGCTCGCCGTCGGCCTCGTCGCGGGCATCGTGCGCACCGTCCGCCGCGGCCAGACCGCGCACCGTGGCGCGCGGCTCGCGGCGCAGGCGGAGGCCGACGCAGCGGCAGCGGCCGCGGCCGCTGCTGAGCCGGCGCCCGTCGACCCCGCACCACACACCCAGGAGGACGCCGGTGAGCACCGCTAGCGGGTCAGCCGTGCCGCCGCACGACGCGCAGCCGCCGCAGCCGCCGGTCGACCCGGAGGCCGAGGCCTCCGTTGGGCCCGACGTGGGCGGCGGTGTCGGCGCCGTCCCCATGCCGCCCCCCGGCGACGCCACCAGCATGGGACGCTCCACCGCCCTGATGGCCTCCGGCACCCTGGTGTCGCGGATCCTCGGCCTGGTCCGCGCGGCCATGGTGGTGTGGGCCATCGGGGCCACAGGCGACGCGGCGAACGCGTTCGCCGCCGCCAACAAACTGCCCAACGTCCTGTACCTACTGATCGCCGGCGGCGTCCTCAACGCCGTGCTCGTCCCGCAGGTGGTGCGCGCCTACCGGCGGGCCGACGGGCAGCAGTACGTGGACCGGCTCCTGACCCTCGGCGCCACGATGCTGCTCGGGCTGGCGCTGCTCCTCACGCTCGCCGCGCCGCTGCTCACCACCCTGTACACGAACTTCAGCGACCCGGACGTCCAGGCGCTGACGGTGCTGTTCGCGTACTGGTGCATCCCCCAGCTGTTCTTCTACGGGCTGTACTCGCTGCTCGGGCAGGTGCTCAACGCCCGCGGGTCGTTCGGCCCGTACATGTGGGCGCCCGTGGTCAACAACCTGGTGTCAATGGCCGGGCTCCTGGTGTTCGTGCTGGTCAACGGCGCTTTCCAGAGCTCGGTGACCGACGACCCGAGCTCGTGGGGCGGCGGCCAGGTGGCCCTGCTGGCGGGTACCGCCACGCTGGGCGTCGTGGCGCAGGCGCTCGTCCTGCTCGTGCCCCTGTACCGATCGGGCTTCCGCTACCGGCCACGCTGGGGCTTCCGCGGCGTCGGGCTGCGCTCGGCGGGCCGGGTGGCGGGCTGGACGTTCGCGGCCCTCGTCGTCGGGCAGCTGGGAGTCCTCGCCGTCAGCCGGGTCACCACCCGCGCCGGCAGCCTCGACCCGGCCTACGCCGGCAACGCGCTGTGGGACTACGCGTTCCTGGTCTTCATGCTGCCGCACTCGCTGGTCACGGTGTCCCTCGCGACTGCCTTGTTCACCCGCCTCTCCGCCACGGCGGCCGCCGGCGACGTCGACGGCGTGCGCGCCGACCTCTCGCTGGGCCTGCGCACGGTCGGGCTCTTCACCGTCCTCGCGACCGCTGGCATCGGGGTGCTCGCCTACCCCATCGGGCGTGTCATGTTCCCCTCGGGCGGCGAGGACGCGTGGTCGGCGCTGGCTCCCGCCATCGTCGCGATGGTGCTGGGCCTCGTGGCCTTCGGCGCCTGGTCGCTGTGCCAGCGGGTCTTCTACGCCTACGAGGACGCGCGCTCCATGTTCCCCATGCAGGTGGGCATGGCGGTCGTCGTGGTGGGCGGCACGTACCTCGCGCAGGCGCTCCTGGACCCGTCGCGGTGGGTGGTCGGGGCTGGACTCGCGTCGAGCCTGTCCTACGTGGTGGGCGCCGTCGTCGCGCTGGCAGTCCTGCGCCGCCGGCTCCACGGGGTGGACGGGCGACGCGTGGCCGCGGTCCACGCCAAGGCCATCACCGGCGGCCTGCTGGCCGCCGGCGCGGGCCTGCTCGTGGTCGACCTGCTCGGGCCCGTCAGCGGGGTGGGCGACGCGCTGGTCATGTGCGCCGTCGGCGGGGTCGTGATCTCCCTCGTCTACGTGCTCGCGCTCAAGGTTCTCCGCGTGCGCGAGGTCGATGCCCTGGTCCAGATGGTGGTCCGGCGGGCAAGGGGTCGGCGGCGCTAAGCAGCACCGCCTAGCATGGAGCACCGGCACACGGTCGGAACAACTCGCGGGAGGCCCGGGTGGAGGACGTCGTCGGACGCGGCGCGGTACTAGCCGGGCGGTACCGGGTCTTGCAACCGATGGAGTCCGACCTCGAGGGATCGACCTCGTGGAAGGCCACGGACCAGATCCTCGACCGTGCCGTCCACGTGCGCGTCCTTGACTCCGAGAACGCCGCGCAGGCGCTCGACGCCGCTCGGCGGGCCGCGCTGGTCTCCGATCCGCGGCTCGTCCGCATCCTCGACGTGGGCAACCACGAGGGCGTCGGCTACGTCGTCACCGAACACGTGTCCGGGCCGTCGCTGGCCGAGCTCGTCGCCCGCGGCCCTCTGACATCCGACCAGGCCCGGTCGGTGGTCGGCGAGGCCGCCGCGGCCCTCGAGGTCGCCCGCCGCCGCGGGGTCCACCACCTGGCGCTGCGCCCCTCGGTGCTGCACATCACCCCCGAGGGCCGCCTGCTGATCAGCGGGCTCGCGATGGACGGAGCCCTGCTCGGCCACGGGCTGGGCGACGCCGCGGCGACCACCCGCTCCGACACCCTCGGCCTCGTGCGCCTGCTCTACACCGCCCTGACCGGCCGCTGGCCCGACGTGGACAGCGGCGTGCCGACCCCGCAGCTGCCCACGGCCCCCGTCATGGACGGCGCAGTCGTCCCCCCGGCAGACCTGACGCCCGACGTCCGCGCCGACCTCGACACGCTGTGCGCCGTGACGCTCGGCCCCCACGACGATGGCCCTCGCAGCCCCGCCGAGCTCGTGCGCGAGCTCGAGCCGTGGGGCGAGATCCGCACCGTCGGCCTGCTCGAGGCGGCGTCCGCCCCCGAGCGCACGATGCCGCAGGAGACCGTCCGCCACGACGAGTCCGCCGCCGAAGCCACCGCTCGGATGGCCGTTCCGGGCCGTGTCGAGCGGCAGTCCGTCCGCTCGGCCTTCCATGACCAGCCCACCGCGGGAAGCGGCCGCCCGGGCACTCCTCCGCCGGCGACGCCACGCGGGCGCGGAGCCTTCCCGCCCGCCGCAGGCGCGAGCGGCGCCGCGTGGGGCGCCACGACGGCCAGCCCGAACGGCGCACCCCAGCCAGGTGGGGCCCAGGCGGGTCCCACAGAGGTCCAGGGACGCGCGCCCTTGCCCGGGCTCGGCCAGGCGGCCCCGCCCCGCTCAGCGCCCTCACAGGCCGGTCCTCCTCGCGACGCGGGCATCCCGGTCGGCACGGTGCAGCGCACGGCCGCCATGCCCGCCGGAGCGGCGCCTGCCGGGCCCCGCGTCCCCCCGCCCAGCGTGCCGCCGAGCGTCCCCAGCAGCCCGTTCGACCTCGGGAGCGAAGGCCGGGACGACGAGCCCGTCACCTCCCGGAGGTTCGACCCCACCAAGCTCGTCTTGCTCGTCGTGGGAATTCTGCTGGTCCTGGGCGTGATCTTCGCCGTGACGTCGTTGTTCCGCCCTGTCGACGGAAACGACGACGGCGACGCGGCCCCGGCAGCGCCAGCGGCCACCTCGGGGACGTCTGACGACGACGCCGGGAAGGAGACGCCCTCGGCGTCCGCCCCGCCGAGCCAGGCCCCGGACTCCGGCGCGGCGCCCGTCATCGCCTCCGCGACCACCCTGGACCCGTCCGATGACGACGGGGAGTACCAGGACATCGTCGGGCGCGCGTTCGACGGGGACCCGGCGACTGTGTGGAACACCCACACGTACAACAACTCGAACTTCCTCGGCCCCCGCAAGTCGAAGGTCGGCATCGTCCTCGCCTTCGACGGCGCCGCCACCGTGAACACCGTGACGATGCAGGTCAACGGCTCCGGCGGCCAGGTCGAGGTGCGCGAGGGAACAGCGGCCGACCCGGAGTCGGGCGCCGTGCTGGCCAGCGGGGCGATGTCCCCGAGCACCGTCCTCACGCTCGACGAGCCGCTCACCACCGAGTCGATCGTCATCTGGTTCACCGAGCTCCCCACCGCGACCAGCGGTGGCTTCCGCATCGAGCTCGCCGAGATCACGCTCTCCTGAGCCCAGGCACCCCGGTCCACGCCGCGCTGGCGGGCCCGGGGAACAGATCAGACCGACCGACAGTTCTGCTGTCGACACCGAACCGCGAACGCCAAGGACGTCAAGTGACTGAGCAGCCCCTCCCGCGCGACCTGATCATCGTGGGCTCCGGCCCTGCCGGGTACACCGCAGCGATCTACGCCGCGCGCGCCGGCCTGGCGCCCCTCGTCATCGCCGGCTCCGTCACGGCGGGCGGCGCCCTGATGAACACCACCGAGGTGGAGAACTTCCCCGGATTCCCCGACGGCATCCAGGGCCCCGAGCTCATGGAGAACCTGCAGAAGCAGGCCGAGAAGTTCGGCGCCGAGATCCTCTGGGACGACGTCGTGAAGATGGACCTCACCGGCGACGTGAAGACCGTCGAGCTGGGCAGCGGCGACGTGTTCCGCGCCGTCGCGGTCATCCTGTCCACCGGCTCCGCGTACCGCGAGCTCGGCCTGCCCGACGAGAAGCGCCTCTCCGGCCGCGGTGTCTCGTGGTGCGCCACCTGCGACGGCTTCTTCTTCCGCGACCAGGACATCCTGGTGGTCGGTGGCGGCGACTCCGCCGTCGAGGAGGCCACGTTCCTCACCCGCTTCGGCAAGAGCGTCACGATCGTGCACCGCCGTGACGACCTGCGCGCCTCGAAGATCATGGCGGACCGCGCCAAGGCCAACCCGAAGATCAACTTTGCCTGGAACAGCGAGGTCGTCGCCATCCACGGGACCGAGAAGGTCACCGGCGTCACCCTCCGCGACACCGTCACCGGCGCCGAGCGCGAGGTCGGCGCCGCGGGAGTCTTCGTCGCCATCGGCCACGTGCCGCGCTCCGAGCTCGTCGTCGGCCAGGTGGACGTCGACGAGAACGGGTACATCGAGGTCGTCGGCCGCACCACCGCCACCAACCTGCCGGGCGTCTTCGCCTGCGGCGACGTGGTCGACCACACCTACCGCCAGGCCATCACCGCGGCCGGCACGGGCTGCTCGGCGGCCATCGACGCCCAGAACTACCTGGCGGCGCTCGCGCACGTCGACCCGGCCTCCCCGTCGGAGATCCCCGCCGCCCTCGTCGAGGAGGAGAAGGCCCTGTGAGCACCCTCGAGGTCACGGATGCCACGTTCCAGTCCGAGGTGCTCGACGCCGACCTGCCGGTGCTGGTCGACTTCTGGGCGCCGTGGTGCGGACCGTGCCGCATGGTCGCCCCAATCCTCGAGGAGCTGGCCGAGGAGTACGCCGGCCGCCTGAAGGTCGTGAAGCTCAACTCGGACGACAACCCCGAGGTCACGGCGCGCTACAGCGTCGTGTCGATCCCGACGCTGAACTTCTACGTCGGCGGCGAGCTGGCGCGCACGGTCATCGGTGCGCGGCCCAAGCAGGCGATCGCCAAGGAGCTCGACGAGGTGCTCGCCGAGGCCGCCACCGGCGCCTGATCGCCTCGGCGGCGCCGGCCGCGCACCTTATGGCCCACTGACCCCGCCCACCCTCGCCGCTCCGGCACACTCTGCCGGAGCGGCGCGAATGTGACGGTGCGGTGTGGGTCCGCGCGGCGCATGGACGGTGGGCGGTCGACGGCGCTGGCGCGTGCGACACTCGGAAGGTGAGCGCGAACCTGAATCCCGGCGGCTCTGCGTCGGGCACTCCCCCGCACGCCGCTGCTGCCGGCACCAGGCTCGATCCCTGGTTGTCCTCGTACGCGGACCGCACCCAGGGCATGCGCGCGTCGGAGATCCGCGCGCTGTTCGCCGTCGCCAACCGGCCTGAGGTCGTGTCGCTCGCCGGCGGCATGCCGTACCTCGAGGGCCTGCCCCTCGACGTGCTGAGCGACCTGGCGCAACGGGTCGTCGCGACGCGGGGCACCACCGCGCTGCAGTACGGCTCAGGCCAGGGCGACGAGGGCCTCCGCGAGCAGATCCTCGAGGTGATGCGCCTCGAGGGCATCTCCGCGCACCCGGACGACGTCGTGGTGACGACCGGCTCCCAACAAGCCCTCGACCTCGTGACCCGCATCTTCATCGACCCGGGCGACGTGATCGTGGCCGAGGCGCCGAGCTATGTGGGCGCCCTCGGCGTGTTCAGCGCCTACCAGGCCGACGTGGTGCACGTCCCCCTCGACGCCCACGGGCTCATCCCGGCGGCCCTCGAGGAGACCCTGACCGCGCTCGCCCGGGAGGGCCGCCGAGTCAAGCTGCTCTACACCGTGCCCAACTTCCACAACCCGGCCGGGGTCACGCTCTCCGCCGAGCGACGGCCCCAGATCCTGGAGATCGCCCGTCGCCACGGGGTCCTGGTCCTCGAGGACAACCCCTACGGGCTCCTCGGGTTCGACGGCGACCCGATCCCCGCACTGCGCGCCTCCGACGACGAGGGCGTCGTCTATCTCGGCTCCTTCTCCAAGACGTTCGCCCCCGGCTACCGGGTCGGCTGGGCCGTGGCGCCGCACGCCGTCCGCGAGAAGCTGGTCCTCGCGAGCGAGTCCGCGATCCTCTGCCCCTCCAACGCGTCCCAGCTCGCGATCTCCGCCTACCTCGCCACATGCGACTGGAAGGGCCAGGTCAAGGCTTTCCGGGAGCTGTACCGCGAACGGCGGGACGCGATGATCGGCGCCCTCTCCGAGCATCTGCCCGACGCTACGTGGACGGTCCCCAACGGCGGCTTCTACACCTGGGTCAAGCTCCCTGAGGGCCTCGACGCGAAGGCGATGCTGCCGCGGGCCGTGACGGCGCGTGTCGCGTACGTCCCCGGAACGGCGTTCTACGCTGACGGCCAGGGATCCGACCACATGCGGCTCTCGTACTGCTTCCCCACACCCGAGCGGATCCGCGAAGGTGTCCGCAGGCTCGCCGGCGTCGTCGCCGGTGAGAGCGAGCTCGTCTCGTTGTTCGGCACCGGGAACGGCGCCGTCAGCCAGACGATCCAAGCTCCCGGGCCCGACCTCACCTGATCGCCTGATCCACCCGAGCATCCCCCGGCTCGAGCACATCGAGCATCGACCTGGCAGAACCCGGAGCCCCCGACGCCGTGAACGACACCACCAGCGCCTCCCCCGTGCGCGTCATCATCCTTGCCGGCGGTCTCTCCCACGAGCGGGACGTCTCGCTGCGGTCGGGTCGCCGGGTCGCCGACGCCCTGCGCGCCTCAGGCGCCGAGGTCACAGTGCACGACGTCGACGCCGATCTCGTGCCCGCGCTGCGCGAGACCGCCCCCGACATCGTGTGGCCGTTGCTGCACGGAGCGAGCGGAGAGGACGGTTCCGTGCGGGACGTCCTCGAGCTGCTCGGCATGCGGTGCCTGGGGACCGGTCCCCGGTCGAGCAGGGTGGCGTGGAGCAAGCCGATCGCGAAGACGGTCGTGGCCCGGGAGGGCATCGACACCCCGGACTTCGTCACGCTGCCCCAGAGCCTCTTCCGGGAGCTCGGCGCCAACCGCGTGCTCGACGCGATCATCGACAGGCTCGGCCTTCCGCTGGTGGTCAAGCCGGCCACCGGTGGGTCTGCCCTGGGGGTGTCCCTGGTGCGCGACGCCGCCGAACTGCCCCGGGCGATGGTGGACTGCTTCGCCTACGGCGACACCGCCCTCGTCGAGAAGGCAGTGAGCGGGACCGAAGTGGCCGTCAGCGTCATCGACGTGGGTGAGGGCCCTGTCGCCCTCCCCGCCGTGGAGATCGTCACGGACGGCCCTTACGACTACGACGCCCGCTACAACCCCGGCCGCACGGAGTACTTCACTCCTGCGCGCCTCTCCCCCGAGCTCGCCGCGCGCGCAGGCGAGGTGGCCGTCGCCGCCCACCGGGCGCTCGGCCTCGCGCACCTGTCCCGCACCGATCTCATCGTCGGCGACGACGGCGTCGTCTACTTCCTCGAGGTCAACGTCGCCCCGGGCATGACCGAGACGTCGCTGTTCCCTCAGGCTGCCGAAGCCGCAGGTCACGAGCTCAGCGCCCTGTACCGCTCCCTGGTGGAAGCCGCCCGCACGGCCTGAGCTGCCGCCCGCGTCACCGCTCGCGGGCGCCTCTGTTAATCCCCGTGTTCCACGTGAAACGGCCAGCCGGTTATCCGGCTGGCCGTTTCACGTGGAACACGGGATCTCGAGGTAACCCGAGCCGCTGCTGGCAGTCAGGACTTCAAGAAGCCCGGCTCCTCGGGGGCGAGGCTCTCCAGGATGCGGTTCAGATCCTGCACCGAGGCGAACTCCACCGTCAGGCGTCCGCGCGACTTCCCCAGGTTGATCTTCACGCGGGTGTCGAGCCGGTCAGACAGGCGGGACGCGAGCTCGTCCAGCGCCTCGTTCCGCTCCCCCGCCCGAGGCTTGCGACGCGTCGGGGCCTCCTCGCCGCCGAGGGAGACGATCTCCTCGACAGCACGGACCGACAGTCCTTCCGAGACGATCCGCTGGGCGAGCCTCTCGATCGCCGCGCCGTCGGTCAGACCGAGCAGGGCGCGAGCGTGTCCGGCGGACAGCACACCGGCCGCCACACGCCGCTGCACCAGCGGCGGCAGCCGCAGCAGGCGGAGTGTGTTGGAGATCTGCGGCCGCGATCGGTGGATGCGGGTCGCGAGCTCCTCGTGCGTGCAGCCGAAGTCGTCGAGGAGCTGACGGTAGGCCGCCGCCTCCTCGAGCGGGTTCAGCTCGGACCGGTGCAGGTTCTCGAGCAGCGCGTCGCGGAGCAGGTCGCTGTCCTCGGTGTCCCGGATGATCGCGGGGATCACGTCGAGCCCCGCGGCCTGCGTCGCGCGCCAGCGACGCTCGCCCATGATCAGCTCGTAGCCATCGGCGCCGTCAGGCCGCACCACGATCGGCTGCAGCACTCCGATCTCGCGGATGGAGCCCACGAGCTCGTCGAGTGCGTCTTCCTCGAAGACCGTTCGCGGCTGCCGCGGGTTGGGACGGATCGACGTCACGGGGAGTTCCGCGAACCGTGCGCCCGGCACCGCGAGCAGGCCGTCATCACCCGATGACGTGCTGCCACCCGCAGCGGCGGTCGATGTTGCAGCGGCGGCTCCGTTGAGCCGCTCCCCCGTGGACGATCCCTCGCTGGCAGCGCGCGGGACATCGGCGCCCTCAGCCTGGCTGACCGACGCCTCCTCCACCGAGGCGCCGTCCACCACCTCGGCAGGGACGATCTCCGACGTCTCCATCACGGAGATGCTGACCACAGCGCTCTCCGTGACCCCGTCCGTCTTTCCGGGAGCCAGAGCCTTGGGCTGCGAGTCAGGCCGCGTCGTGGCGTCTGGCGCCGCATCTACCGAGGTTTCACGTGGAACACCATCGCGCTCCACCGCCTCCGCGCGCTCCCGTGTCTCCTTGCGGTTGTCCGGGAAGAAGACGTCGACGGGACGTTGGCCCTCCGGGGAACGCGGCCCGTCGAGGCCGGTGGGGATCAGTGCCCCGAGACCACGCCCGAGACCTCGACGCTTCTCGCTCACAACTCCTCCTGGTGCTGGGGGGCGGCGCCGGCGTCATCGCCGAGACCGTTCGATGCTGGGGTGGGGTTGCTGCTGTGCGCCGACGCCATGGCCTCCGCTGCCTGCCAGGCCCGCGCCGCCGTGGAGGGCACCGCTCTCCCGGCTGCTGTCTCCGCACGCTCGGCGAGCTCGCGCGCAGCCTCGAGGTACGCCAGGGCTCCCGAGGAGCCGGCGTCGTACGTCATGACCGTCTGGCCGTAGCTCGGCGCCTCCGAGATGCGCACGGAGCGCGGGACGGCCGTCCGGAGCGTGACGTCCGGGAAGTGCTCGCGGACCTCCTGGGCCACCTGCTGAGCAAGGTTCGTCCGCGCGTCGTACATGGTCAACAAGATCGTGGACACGTGAAGCTGCGGATTGAGGTGCGCCTGGATGAGCTGAATGGTCTTGAGGAGCTGCGTCAGCCCTTCCAGCGCGTAGTACTCGCACTGGATCGGGATCAGCACCTCGCGGGCGACCACGAACGCGTTGACGGTGAGCAGGCCCAGGCTCGGAGGGCAGTCCACGAAGACGTAGTCGATGGGCTCCTGGCCCGCGGCGATGCGCCCTTCGAGGTACTGGTCCAGCGCCGTCCGCAGTCTCGTCTCCCGAGCCACCATCGACACCAGCTCGATCTCGGCTCCGGACAGGTCGATCGTCGCCGGCAAGCACCAAAGGTTCGGAGTGTCCGGGCTCTGCTGGACCGCGTCCGCCATCGGGGCGCCCTCGACCAGCACCTCGTAGATCGACGGCGTGCCTGCCCGGTGGTCGACGCCGAGAGCAGTGGACGCGTTCCCCTGGGGATCGTTGTCCAGCACCAGCACGTTCAGCCCGGCTTGTGCGAGCGCGGCTGCCATGTTCACCGTGGTGGTCGTCTTGCCGACGCCACCCTTCTGGTTCGCGACGGTGATCACGCGAGTCTTGGCCGGTCGTGGGAACTTGCGTCCACGGAGCTCGATGCGCCGACGCGCATCCTCCTGGATCTGGGCCATCAGTGGTGTGTCCTCATCTGCGTCCGGCAGGCTCTCGACGAGCGCCGCACGCCTCTCTTCATCGGAGTCGGTGGGGTGGGCTGGCGCATCTGCCGAGGCTTCCGGGCCGCTGCCCTCCGCGCTCTGACCTGCATGAACACCATTATCGACGACACCGGCCCGCGAACTGGGCCGTGTCGAGGCATATTTGTCCGCGGCCTCGGCCGCTTCCCGCGCGGCGTCCGCGACCAGTGGTGGAAGGGCGACGGGCTCGCTCTCGCGCCGCTGCGGCTGGGGGCCGTGACTGCCCGACTCATCATCGCGGCCATCGCCCAACGGGTGCATGGTGGAAGGGCTGAGCACGTCGAACTCCGGCACCGCGTTCACGTCTCCGGAGGAGCTGTCCAGGCCAGCCGCATCTGTGGCTACCCCGTGCTCGTCTCCGCCGTGCTCGTCTCCCCCGCGCTCATCCTCGTGGGCGATCGAGCCGGCTTCCCTCGTGAGGGCATCGCCGTTGTCAGCCCTCCGCGACACGTCGGCGTCGTCGCCTGTTTCACGTGGAACGTCGGCCACACCATCCCCGTCGGTCTCAGCCGACATCGAATCTGCGGCGGGGAGTTCGCGGCCGCTGTTGACGGGTGACCAGACGAGAGGCCGACTCTGCGCGACCGCAGAACGGGACGGCGCCGACCACGGGGCCTCTGGGGCAGCAGCCGCAGCGGGCGGTGTGGTGGCGCCCTCCGCGGGGTTCTCCCTGTGCCGAGCAGACGGCTGGGATCCGTTTGCGGCAGCGCCCCACGGATCGACGCCTGTGCGATGCTCCTCGGTGGCCGACCAGGCGGCGACGATGGAGCCGTCGGGAGTCGTTTCACGTGAAACGAGATGCTCTGACGCGCTAGGTATCGCGACGCGCGGCTCGGTGACGCTGTGGGCGGCAGCCGTGGCGGCGTCCGCCAGGCTCCCGTACGCGTCGCCCTGGGCGAGCAGTGGATCCTGCTCGGTCGTCAGTCCCGCGGAGATCGTCCCCGCGCCCGGCGGACCTGCCACTTGCTGTCCGCCATCGTGAGCTGTTGCCGCCTCACGGATTGTCGAGACCCGCGTGACATCGGAACCGCCCTGCGGGCTCGCGCCAGTACCAGTGGCGCCGTCGTGGCCGCCACCAGCATCGCGGCCGCCACCAGCATCATGGCCGCCACCAGCATCATGGCCGCCAGCAGCGTCGTGGCCTTTGGCGGCAGGGGTCGGCGCGCCCTCTGACTCGGCTGCGGGCGTGGGCGACCACGCAGAGCGGGGCAGGCCCGTCGAGACGGGGCGCTCCTCCGCTGCCTGCTTGCGCTTCTTCTTCCTACCGAACACCGCGCTCAGCCTCTCGAACGACGCGGACAACCGTCGTCTGCTCGGCTCCGTCGATCGTGGACGCACTGATGACCTCCGCGGGACCGCCGCCGAGCTTCTTCGCCCAGCGCGCGCCAGCCTCCACCTCGTCCTGGGCTCGGGCTCCCTTCAGGGCAACGAGCACGCCACCCTTCCCCAACAAGGGCAGTGCCCACCGGTACAGGCGGTCGAGCGGCGCCACCGCACGCGCGGTGACAGCGTCAGCGCGGAGCTCCCCGTGCAGGTCCTCGGCCCGTCCGCGTGTGACGACGGCATTGGACAGGCCGAGTGTCTCGACGACCTCGTTCAACCAGTCGATCCGGCGCTCCATCGGCTCGAGCAGCACGACCTCGGCCTCTGGCCGGAGAGCCGCGACGACCACGCCGGGCAGGCCGGCGCCCGAGCCGATGTCGACAATCCTGCCGGTGACCGGGAGGAACGGGACGACCGCGGCCGAGTTGAGCAGGTGCCGCTCCCACAGCCGGGGGACCTCCCGAGGCCCCACCAGGCCTCGCAGCACTCCCTCATCGGTCAGCAGGCGGTGGAACGCTTCGACCTGGGGCCATGCCGCACCGAAGTACTCGACCAGGCGCTCATCGTCCTGCCAGGGATCGGCCTCCGTCTGCACCGAATCGTTCTCGTCGCTCGACACGCTGGTCTCCTCCTCGTGCCACCCGCGATGTCGGGAAACCGACCGCTATCCGTTCACGCTCCAGCGGTCGCGCTGCACATCTCTTCTGTCCACTCACCGGTAGGCGATCGCCCCCGACGTTCATCGACCGACACTGGTGAGCCCGACGGATGCCCGCAGCGGCGCACGCCCGCTCCCAGCGGCGGCGGCCCTACCGTACCGTGCGGCCGATACCCGCCGCTGATGCCACACCGACGCCACATCGCTCCCGTGTTTCACGTGAAACGCGGACCCTGGCCGCGTGCGGCGTTCCACGCCCACGGATGCGATTCCTGTGCGCGGCGTGCGGCGGCTAGGACCGAGCTGCCCGACTGCCCGCGAGTACCACCGCGTGAAGAGGCCTCCACAATCGGGCGGATCCCGGATCCGCCGCGAACGGCGATCCTCGGCCGGCCTTCCCCTCCCCCGCCAACCCCGCAGACCGCCCTGGGGAAGGCGCGCGACTCCAGGCATCGTCCCATCGAGGCATCACCGCCTCTCCCCTGGCATGCGTATGCGTTCCCCCGCCACGCCCACCGCACGGGAGCCGCCCGGGAGTCGCAGAGAGCAGTCGGCAGACACGCACGCCGCGCTCTTCAAACGTCTCTCGCGACGACTCCCGGGGGTGACGCGCGTAGCCGGACCGCCCGCCTGCTCATCACAGCGGCCGCTCATCAGAGCGCCCCCCCATCGCACTGCCCGCCCATCGCACTGCTCCGCAACTGACGCCGCCACGCCCGAGGCGCGCCGGACGCCTGTGGATGACCCGTGTGGCTCTCGGCGCTGCCCAGCGCGATCAACGGCAGTCACGCGCTCACACCCGCACACCACGCACCACCCAGCCCTCCGGCATGCGTCCCGCGCCGCATCCCGCGGTTTCACGTGAAACGACGGACGGCCGGCCCTCCCGGGCCGACCGTCCGTCGTCTCTGTCTGGGCTGGGGTGGCCCGGCGCTCTGCTAAGCGGAGCGGATGACCACGTGCCGCGACGGCTCGACGCCGTCCGAGTCACTGACGAGACCAGCCGCAGCGACAGCGTCATGCACGACCTTGCGCTCAAAGGGGTTCATCGCGTCGAGAGCCACGTCCGCACCGGATGCCTTGACGCGCGCGATCGCCTCGTTCGCAATGGCAATGAGCTCGAGCCGGCGGCCTGCACGGAACCCGGCGATGTCGAGCATCAGCCGGCTCCGCTCACCCGTCTTTGCCTGCACGGCCAGTCGGGTCAGCTCCTGCAGGGCGTCCAGCACCTCACCGTCGCGCCCAACGAGGCGACGCAGCGTCCGCTCCGAGCCCTCCTCGCCGATGATCTCGACAGCCGCGCGCCCGTGATCCACATCGATGTCGATGTCGCCGTCGAGGTCGGCGATGTCGAGCAACTCCTCGAGGTAGTCAGCGGCGATCTCGCCCTCTTCTTCGAGGCGCGTGGTGGGGCTCACTTCTGCAGGCGCAGGAGGTGTTTCAGATGACGTCATCAGGGCTCCTCGTGAGTCGGCTGGGCGCCGGGGTGAGCGTTACTTCGTGGGCTTCTTCTTGGGGGACTGCTTCGGGCGTGCGGTCGCCGGCTTCTGACGGGCCGCCGCGGGCTTCCCACCTGTGGCCGGCTTAGCCTTGCCCGATCCCGCCGTGCCCGACGGCTTCGCACGCGGAGCGGTCGGCGGCTTCGGCGCCGCGGCCTCCCCATCGCTCTCCTCCGCCGCGGGCGCGACCGACGAGCCGGTGGCGGATCCGTCGACGGGGCGAGGCTTCGCACGGTCCTTGCGCTTCGGCTGAGGACGCTGCCCGCGAGGCTTCTCCTCGATGACGGGCTTCTCCTCCTCGATCGTGATGCCCTTCGCGGCTGCCTTGCGGGCCTTGCGGTCCTTGAGCGCCTTCTCGGCAGCGGATCCCGGAGCCGGCATACGACGGATCGTGTAGAACTGCTGGCCCATCGACCACACGTTCGTCGTGGTCCAGTAGACGAGCACACCGATCGGGAAGTTGACACCCGAGATCGCGAAGATGACCGGCAGCGCGTACAGCATCATCTTCTGCTGCTGGGCCATCGGGCCCTGCAGCGCCGACGGCGGCATGTTCTTCATGGTGAGCTGGCGCTGCGTGAAGAACGTGGTGGCCGACATCGCGACAATCAGGATGACGGTGACGATCTTGATGTTCGCGTCAGCGCCCGGCTGCAGGAAGTACCCGGAGAGCGGCGCCCCGAAGATGGTCGCCGCCTCGAACTCCTTGGCCACCTCAGCGGTGATGGGGCCGATGTTGGCGCTGCGCTCGTAGCTGCCGTCCGCGATCAAGGGCATCGAGTAGAGCACTCGGAAGAGCGCGAAGAAGATCGGCGACTGCAGCAGGATCGGCAGGCAGGAGGCGAAGGGGTTCGTCCCGTGCTTCTTGTAGAGCGCCATGGTCTCGCGGCTCATGGCCTCACGAGAAGCGGGGTCCTGCTTGTTCTTGTACTTCTTCTGGATCGCCTGCATCTCGGGCGCCAGCAACTGCATGCCGCGTGAGGCCTTGATCTGCTTGAAGAAGAGCGGGATCAGCAGGATCCGGATCACGATCACAAGGCCGACGATGGACAGCGTCCACGCGACGCCGCCCGTGGATTCGAGCCCCAACCAGGTCAGCGCCTTGTGGAACTGGACCATGATCCAAGCAACCACGACCATGATCGGCCATAGCAGACCGTCGAACCACGACATGTGGCAGAGCTCCTCGGTGGGGGGTCAGGACGTGGACGAGGCCACGTGCGTCAGGCGGTGTCTATGGGGACGTGCAGGGGGCACGTCATCGATCCCGCCAGCGCTCCAGGGATTGCAGCGGAGCAGGCGCCAGCCGGCGAGCAGGACGCCCCGGAGGGCCCCGTGGCGCTGGATGGCGATCACGGCGTACTGCGAGCACGACGGGTAGTACCGGCACGTCGGTCCGGTCATCGGTGAGATGTAGAGCTGGTATCCGCGCAGCACGAGCAGCAGCGCCCGTCGTGGCAGAGAGGCGACGAGGCGGAGGACGCGGATCAGCGTCTGGCGCGTCATCGGGCCCTCATCCCCTCGTTCCGGCGCTTGCTGCGGCTCCGGGCGACGTCCAGCGCCGAGTCGAGGTCGGAGCCGAGCGCCGCGTACTCCCGGGTCGCCGCTGGGGCCAAGGCACGGACGACGATGCCGCTGTCGGCCGGGATGGCGCCGAGCCGATCCCGCACGAGGGCACGCAGGCGCCGCTTCACACGGTTGCGGACCACGGCGTTCCCCACCCCCTTGGACACGACGAAACCGACCACCGGACCAGGTCCGGGGTCGGTTCGAGTCACGAGGTGAACCACCAGCGACTCCCGTCCACCGCGCGCACCGCGACGCACCGCCTGCTCGAATTCCGCAGGGCGGCGCATCCGGTGCGCAGCGGGCAGCACCGGATGTGGGTCAGGCCGAGAGCTCGGTGCGACCCTTGCGCCGGCGGGCAGCGAGGATCGCACGGCCTGCACGCGTGCGCATGCGCAGACGGAAGCCGTGGGTCTTGGCACGACGCCGGTTGTTCGGCTGGAAGGTGCGCTTGCTCACGAGGATCTCCAAGTACTTCGGGGCAACGGCCTCGCACGTTCTCGCGCGCGGCCAGGTAGGTGTGCCTAGCTCGACTGCTCCGTGTTCGACGCAGTTTCGCGTCCGGCGTCAAGGCACGCCAGCAGGAGCCATCAGGAAGGGCTGCCCAACACTACGCCGGG